>JBILJL010000329.1:0-2975 GCA_044377255.1 Bacteroidia bacterium | reverse complement strand
AGCGCTTTTGTTGGAGAGAAATTAGTTTGTGAGGCAGAATTAATGGCACAAGTTGTCAAAAGTTAATATTAAATGATACATAATTTATCATCAGTTCATACTAATGCGCGCATTGGAGAAAATGTAACCATCGATCCATTTACCATGATTCATCAAGACGTGGAAATTGGGGATGGTACTTGGATTGGTTCAAACGTAACTATTTATCCTGGCGCTAGAATTGGAAAAAACGTAAGAATTTTTCCAGGCGCAGTAATCTCAGCCATACCTCAAGACTTAAAATTCGATGGAGAAGAAACATTGGCAATTGTTGGCGACAATACTACTATTCGCGAATGTGTAACTATTAACCGTGGCACCAAAGATAAGTTTAAAACAGAGGTTGGTTCAAACTGTTTAATTATGGCCTACTCTCATTTGGCACATGATTGCATTATTGGTAACCAAGTAATTATTGCCAACGGGGTACAAGCTGCTGGTCATGTTACTATCCAAGATGGAGCAAGAATTGGCGGTTTATCTGCTATCCATCAGTTTGGGTTGGTAGGTAGAAATGTAATGATTGAAGGAGGTAGTATGGTAAGTAAAGATGTGCCTCCTTTTATCAAAGCTGGAAGGTACCCTTTGACATACGAAGGTGTTAATGCTGTTGGATTAAGAAGAAGTGGTTTTAGCAATGAAAAGATTACTGAAATCCAAGATATCTATCGTATTTTGTTTATCCATAACCGCAATTTGAGTAAATCACTCGAGATCGTTGAAGCAGATATGGAAGCAAGTGCTGAAAGAGATGAAATCCTTTCTTTTATAAGGAATTCGGAGCGCGGTGTGTTGAAAGGGTTTAAATAATATTTAGACTATTAAACTTTTAATCGATTGAAAATCTCACTACAGGATATAGGTAAAAAGTTTAACCGTCAGTGGGTTTTTAAAGGGGTAAATTTTGATTTCCAATCAAATGGTTCTTATGCTTTAGTGGGCAATAATGGCTCAGGAAAATCTACGCTGCTTCAAATCATATTTAATTACCAAACTTATTCAAAAGGTTTGATCCAATATGAGCTAGCAGGAAAAATTTTAACTGAAGAAAATTTGGTTGGAAAAATTTCATTAGCTGCACCGTACCTAGATTTACTAGATGATTTTAACTTGTTAGAAATGCTTCAGTTTCATTTCGGAATTGTTGCAAAGCAGGATGACATTACCCTAGCAGAAATGATACAATCTTGTGGTTTAAGCGGTCAGGAAAATAAGTTCATCAAGCATTTTTCTTCGGGTATGAAACAAAGGCTCAAATTGGTGATGGCTATTTATGCCAATACTCCATTGTTGCTTTTAGATGAACCTTGCTCGAACCTAGATGAACAAGGTATTGCATGGTATAGAAATTTGGTTCAAACCCAATTAAAAAAGCGCACCATCATAATTGCCAGCAACCAGTTGTTTGAGTACGATTTTTGTGATGCCAGTTTAGCAATACTAGATTTTAAGCATTAAACATTTTAATGATGGCTTCGGCCCCGACTTCACTGGCATTCTTTTTAGAAAAGTGTTTGTGTAGCAAATCGTAATCAGCTAGGAGTTTTTGTCGTTTTGACCCACCAGGCAAAATGGCTTCAAACTCTAATTGTAGGTTTTCGAGGGTAAAATGGTGTTGAATCAATTCTTTTACAGCTTCTCTATCAAAACTGAGGTTCATAATAGAGGCATATTTTACCTTTACAAAACGCGAAGCAATTAAATAAGTTAATGGTTGGGCTGCATAGGCAACCACATGAGGCACCTTCATAAAAGCAGTTTCTAAAGAGGCGGTTCCACTGCATACCAACGCAGCCTCACTGTGCGCTAAAATATCTCGGGTGGCATGAAATATCAACCTTACATTTTCACTTAAGTAAGAAGTGTAAAAATCGGCAGTAAGGCCTGGTGAGCCTGCTATAATAAATTGGTATTGTGGATACTTGGCCGCCAGCAATACCATTTTAGGAAGCATGCGTTTTATTTCTTGCTTGCGGCTACCGGGCAATAATCCAATAATTGGCTTTTGATTGAGCTTGTTTTTTTCTTTAAATTTTGGGTCAGGAATAAATGCTTGTGTTTGGTTAAATAATGGGTTGCCAATATACAATGAATTTACTTTCCACTTTTTAAAATACTCAATTTCGAAAGGAAAAATGAGGAGTAATAAGTCGATGTATTTTTCTAATTTAAAACCACGTTTTTCATTCCAAGCCCAAATTTTTGGGGCAATATAATAGCAAGTTTTAATGCCAGATTTTTTGGCAAATTCTGCCATGCGCATATTAAATCCTGGAAAATCAATAAGTATTAAAACATCTGGCTGGTAATTGGTTATTTGTTGTTTGCATTGCTCCAAGTTTGCTTTGATGGTTCTAATTTTCATCAAGACTTCTACAAAACCCATGATGGCAATGTCTCTGTAATGTTGCAAAAGACCTGCAGATTTTTTGTTCATTTCATCGCCACCCCAAAAGTTAAATTCTGCTTGTGGGTCTTTTGCAATAATACCTTCCATTAAACTGGCACCTAATAAATCGCCACTGGCCTCGCCTGCTATTAAAAAATATTTCATAATTAATCTTCAAAAAAAGCAATGTTACCCCCAACCCAATCCATGTTTTGGTTATACCGAACGCCAATCATTTTTCCTTTGCTCATTCTTCCTAAATTGGTAGCTAATGTTGGCCTTTTATCACCATCTGGCCAAAGGTACATCATGCGAATTTCGCATTTAACCTTTCCTGTGGGTGATTCAATAACTTCTGCATATTTAACTTTTGATTGAAGTATCCAATTTTCTGGATCCTCAATTTTGGTGATGTCTTCAAGTGTAACATCTATAATTACACCTTGACCCGAAAAGCTAAACAATGGCTTTAATACATAATGTTCTAAATCGTTTGGAATTGTTGCCACCTCATGAAGGAATTGTGTTTTAGGAACAAAAGCATTAT
>JBILJL010000328.1:0-2978 GCA_044377255.1 Bacteroidia bacterium | reverse complement strand
GCTTTGGGGCAGACGACTTTAGAGTTGCCAAGCAAGCTGGAATAGGAAGCCTAACATTGGTTGATAAAAGAGGTAAGTTTTTATCGAGTGTGTTGGATCCTTTGTTTCCTTTGGATGGCAGATTTGTGAAAGAAGCATACCTCAATGAGGAAGAAAAGGCAATTGAATTAAGTATTCAGCAAGAAAGATTGGTTTCTATTATTCCTAAATTAGATAAGTACTTAAATGTTGATGAACTAATAGCGCTCAAACTTAAAATTGAGAACAAGGCATTTAAAATTGAAAAATATGAGCATACCTATCCACATTGCTGGAGAACAGATAAACCCATTTTATACTATCCGTTAGAAAGTTGGTTCATCAAAACAACTGCTGTAAAAGACAGGTTGGTTGAACTCAACAAAACCATCAATTGGAAACCAGAGCATACAGGCACAGGTCGATTTGGCAATTGGTTGGAAAACCTTGTGGATTGGAATTTATCCCGCTCACGTTATTGGGGAACACCATTGCCTATTTGGCGAACCGAAGATGGCAGTGAGGAAAAATGTATTGGTTCAGCCGAAGAATTAAATGCTGAAATTAAAAAATCAATGGAAGCAGGCTTTTTGGAGCATTCTTTTGAAATAAAAGATTTTCATAAGCCCTATGTAGATCATGTGATTTTGGTTTCGTCGGATGGCCAAAAAATGTTTAGAGAAGCAGATTTAATAGATGTTTGGTTTGATAGCGGCGCCATGCCTTATGCACAATGGCATTGGCCGTTTGAAAACGAGGAAGCATTTAGAAACAATTTCCCTGCCGATTTTATTGCTGAGGGAGTTGACCAAACCCGCGGTTGGTTCTTTACGCTACATGCACTATCAGTACTTTTATTCGATAGCATCAGCTATAAAAATGTAATTGCCAATGGATTGGTGCTCGATAAAAATGGTAATAAAATGAGTAAAAGGTTGGGCAATGTGGTTGATCCATTTAAAACCATCGACCAATATGGCGCAGATGCCACTAGGTGGTATATGTTAACCAATAGCGACCCTTGGGACAACCTTAAATTCGATTTAGAGGGAGTAGCCGAGAGTCAGCGAAAATTCTTCGGAACCTTGTACAATACCTATAACTTCTTTGCATTGTATGCCAATATAGATGGCTTTCATTATTCCGAAGCCGACGTTCCTTTGGAAGAAAGGCCGGAGATTGACCGCTGGATTCTGAGTTTGCTCCATTCATTGGCTCAAAAAGTAGGAAAACACATGGATAGCTATGACCCCACCCCCGCAACAAGGGCAATTCAAGATTTTGTTGGTGAAAACCTCAGTAATTGGTATGTTAGATTGTGTAGAAGACGGTTTTGGAAAGGTGAATATACCACCGATAAAATATCGGCATACCAAACTTTATACACCTGTTTGGAAACCATTTCTCAATTGATGAGTCCAGTTGCGCCATTTTACTCGGAGCAATTATTCAGAGATTTAAATGAAATTGGCAAAAGACAAAACGCCAATTCTGTTCATCTTAGCAATTTCCCGGAGGTTAAAACCGAATGGATCAACAAAGAATTAGAGGAACAAATGGAATATGCCCAAATTATATCCTCTTTGGTATTATCGCTGCGCAAAAAGGAAAACATTAAGGTTCGACAGCCACTCCAAAAAATTCTTATACCCATTGTTGACCAACACATTAAAGATGAGATTTCGCACGTAAAGGAACTTATTTTGGCCGAGGTTAATGTTAAAGAATTGGAATTTATCGATGTTATTGATAAAAGTATCAAAGCCAATTTTAAGACTTTAGGTAAAAAAGTTGGGGCAAAAATGAAACAAGTGGCAGAGGCAATTAATGGTTTTAATCAGGTTCAAATAGCTGAAATTGAACAAAATGGTTCAATTAAAGTGGAAATTGAAGGCGAAGTTATAGAACTTTTGCACAATGACGTGGAAATTTTATCTAAAGAAATACAAGGTTATAAGGTAGCTATCGAAGGTAGAATTACGGTGGCATTAGATATCAACTTGAGCGATTCTCTAAGGGAAGAGGGAATTGCAAGAGAATTGGTGAGTAAACTTCAAAACCTAAGAAAAGAAAGTAATTTTGAGGTAACTGACAAAATAAGTATAAAAATTGTTGATGATCCATACATTAAAGCTGCTATAAATCAATTCAAAACTTATATTTGCAGCGAAATTTTGGCAACAGATATTCACCTTGAAAGCAACCTTATAGCAGACACGGAAATTATTGTTGACGAAAAAACATTAAAGGTTCAAATTGAAAAAATCTGATTAGAAGATTATGGCGAAGAAAATCATTAAAACAGTAGCAAAAAAAGCTACTAAGAAGGCTGCTACCAAAAAAGCTACTAAAGTAGCACCAAAAAAAGCAGCCGCTAAAAAAGTGGTAGTAAAAAAAGTAACTAAGCCTGCTGCTAAAAAAGTTGTCAAAAAAGCTGCTCCTAAAAAGGTAAACAAAGCACCAATTAAAAAAGTAATTGCAAAAAAAGCCATTACAAAAAAATCAATTGCTAAAAAGCCGCTTGCTAAACCTATTGCCAAGAAAAAAGTAGTAGCCAAAAAGCCGGTCGCTAAACCAATTGCCAAGAAAAAAATAGTTGCTAAGAAGACTATTGCTAAGCCGGTTGCTAAAAAGTCAGCTGTTAAAAAATCGGTTAGCAAGCCATTAGCTAAGAAAGTAATTGCCCAAAAGCCCGTTGCTAAACCTATTGCCAAAAAGAACATTGTTACTAAAAAGCCAATTGTAAAAAAAGCAGTTGTTAAAAAAGTGATTTCAAAAAAGCCCATTGCAAAAAAGACTGTTGTAACTAAAGTTGTGGCAAAAAAAGCGGTGGCTAAAAAGGTTATAGCTAAGTCCGTTGCTAAAAAGGTTATTGCAAAGCCAATCGCTAAAAAAGCTATATCCAAACCAGTTGTAAAAGCTATTGCTAAACCTGTTGCTAAAAAAGCTGCAGCCAAGCC
>JBILJL010000327.1:0-2983 GCA_044377255.1 Bacteroidia bacterium | reverse complement strand
CCTCTGCAATACCTCTTTATAGTCTTGTTTTTGAAAAGATTTTCCTGTTATTTTTTCAAATAATTCAATGTATCTATTGGTAATTAAGGAGATAAAATCATGATGAAAACAGGCACCAATTGCCCTTCCAAACCTTGAAAATTGTTCTCAATAAGCCATTGTCTTACAAATTCTTTTGATAGCTGTCTCTGCTGCTGGTTTTGGCTTTGGATAGCATCATAGGTATCTGCATAAAAGTACCTACTCGAATCGGGTGTATGAATTTCATCCATCAATAAAATAGTACCATTCTTTTTTCCAAACTCATATTTGGTGTCAACTAAAATCAATCCCTGTTTTTTTGCATAGGCCGAACCAAATGAAAACAATTTTTTGGTATAGTCTTCCAAAATCAAATAATCTGCTTCTGATACCAATCCCAATTCAAATATACCTTCTCGCGAAACGTCTTCATCATGACCTTCACTGGCCTTTATGGTTGGCGTAATAATGGGTTCAGGAAATGGATCATTTTCTTTTAATCCATCTGGCATGGCAACTCCGCAAATTATTCTTTTGCCACTGTTGTACTCGCGCCAGGCATGTCCTGCCAAGTAGCCTCTAATAACCATTTCTACTTTAAAAGGCTCACAATAATGTCCAATGGTAACATTTGGATCAGGACTAGCTACATGCCAATTTGGAACCAAGTCTTTGGTGAGGGTTAAAAAGTGCTCAGCAATTTGGTTCAAAACCTGACCTTTATAAGGAATGGCATCAGGTAAAACAACATCAAATGCAGAAATGCGATCAGAGGCCACCATTACCAAATACTTATCATTGATATTATATACATCGCGCACTTTACCACGATAAAAACTTTTTTGGCCTTCAAAACTAAAATCAGTAGAAACTAGGGCATCCATAATTGCAATATTTAATGCTGCAATATGCATAAAAAGTTAAGAAGTATCAAACAACTCAAGCATTTGATATTCCTTATATAAGTATATAAAATTAGAGCCCTAAGGCATGATTTTTATTTCAGTACGGCGGTTTTGAGCCCGTCCTTCCATTGTTTTATTGTCTGCAATTGGCTGGGTATCGGCATAACCCTTAGAACTTAACCTAGCAATTGGAACACCTGTGGCCACCAAATAATCCTTCACAGCCTTCGATCTATTTGCTGATAGCAAGGAGTTTTTGTTAATGTCACCGGTGTTATCCGTGTGTCCACCAATTTCTATTTTTACCTTAGGATTATTAGCCAAGAACTGAACTAATTTGTTCAATTCTGCCTTTGAATCTGGCTTTAAATCGAATTTATCTGAATCAAAGAAAATATTCTTTAAAACCACCTTAGCACCTGGATTTATTGGTTGTAACGGCACTGATAAAACCAAAGGATCTGTGGCATCTTGGTTTTGTAAACTAAAATTTTCTGAATAGAATAAATAACCAGCAGCGCCAACATTAAGCGCATAGTTTTTATTTCCTTGAAGGCATACTAAAAATTCACCACTTACTTTATTTGAATAAGATTCTATGATTACTCTTCCGCTCGATAATTCTATTAATTCGACTTTGGCGCTAATTTTCTTTTTTGTTATTGCATCAAAAACTACTCCTTTGGCATAGCCAGTTTTTTGCGGACGGGCAGCTTCATACAATTCAAAGCTATAAATATCTAATCCACCTTTGCTATCTTCTCCCTCTTTTGCCAAGAAAGCATCTTTGCCATTCGAGGCAATAACCAAGCAGGTTTCATCTTTATCGCTATTAATTGGATAGCCCAAATTTGTTGGCTTTTGCCATCTTCCATCAGCCGCTCTTCTGGTAAAAAATAAATCAACTCCTCCCATTCCTGGATGACCATCACTGTTAAAATATAAAGTTTGATCATCCTTTGCGATATAAGGTGATTGCTCATCGCCCACTGAGTTAATTTCTGGACCAGCATTAATAGGAGGTGTCCACCTACCACCTTTAAAAGTGGTATACCAAATATCACTTTGGCCATAGCCACCTGGTCTGTTGCTGCTAAAATATAGTATTCTGCCATCAAAGCTAAGGCAAGGCTGACTTTCCCAAGATGCACTATTTACAGGAGGTCCAAGGTTAATTGGTTCAGACCAAGTATTGCCATCTAATTTACTCAAGAACAAATCGCAGCTTCCGTTTGCACCGGGTCTGTTACAAGCTGTATAAAAAATATACTGACCATCGGCAGAGAGTGAAACTGTACCTTCATTTCTTTCCGTATTAATTGGGTAGCCCATATTTTCGGCAAAAGTATATTTGCCATCCACCTTTGTGCTCCTATAAAATTCTTCATCTCTTCCATTAACCAAACGGGTAAAGATTAACACTTGTTCATCGGCTGTAATTCCAGGAAAATATTCATTGTCCATTGAATTAACCATATTTCCTAGGTTTACAGGTTTAAAAGGGAAAGGACTAAGAATGGCTTTTCGTGAAAAATCTGAATTGGTTTGTATCACTTTTGCTTGATCTGCCTTTTGGTAATAATCTGGAAAGCCCATAAATTTTTCGGTATCCTTAAATGCTTCATCGTATTTTTTGGTGGCAAAATAGCACTTACTTCTTCCAAAATAACTCATAGGAAATTCTGGGTTGATACCAACAATTTTGGTGTATAGGGCAATTGCATCCTCATACTTTTCATTGTCTTTTTTAATCTCGGCTTGCATCATGTAGGCATCAATAAAGCTTGGATCAAGCGCAACTGCTTTATCAAGCCAGCTATATGCCTTCATATAATCTTGTAATTGAAATGTTTTCAAAGCTTCCCCAAAATAATATTCTGCTTTTTTATTTTTGGTTCCACTAAATGGTAATTCCTGAGCAATAATATGCAAGCCTGTTAGAAGTAGGAAAAGGAAAATGCTTAATTTCTTCATTGACTATTTTAGGTGAATACTTAATATGATTTATATTTAATTTATTGGTAAGCCTTTTGGGTTTAAATAGGCAATAACCCTTC
>JBILJL010000048.1:0-11349 GCA_044377255.1 Bacteroidia bacterium | reverse complement strand
CTAAAGCAATTGAACCGGTTGTTGCGCCTGAACCTATTCAAGAAGAAGTTGCCACTACCGGTTTAAAGGTGATGGGCAAAATTGATTTGGATTCGCTTAAAAAACCAAAAGGTAAAAGCAAAAAGGTAGAAACCCCTGCGCTTGTAGAAACACCTCCAGTAAAAGTAATTGCTAAACCAATTGCCGAAGAAGCACCTGAACCTAAAAAGAAACCAAAAGAAAAAGAACCAGTTGCAGAAATTAAAACTCCTGTAATCGAGATCAAAGAAACGCTAGAAATAATAACACCAGTTGTTGTTGTAGAAACTCCTACTGCAGAGACAGAAGAGCCTTCTGTAACTGAGGTTAAATATGAAAAACTAGAAGGTTTAAAGGTAATGGGCAAGATTGTACTTAAAGTAGATCCACCTGTTAAAAAACAAAACCCAGTTGCTAGCAGCGATGATCCTAATGGCAAGCGTAAACGTAAGCGCAAACAAATTGACCACCCAGGAAACCAAAGAGTAGACCCTAATAAACCGGTTGATCCAAATAGACCACCTAGACCACCTTACCAAGGTAATAACAATAACCCTAATAGACCAGCTGGTACCGGATATCAAGGGAATAATCCTAATCGCCCGGCTGGACCAGGATACCAAGGAAATAATCCTAACCGCCCAGCTGGAACCGGATACCAAGGTACAAATAACCGTTATGGTAACAAACCAGGCGCACCTGGAGCTGGTAACAATCGTTTTGCTAAGCCTGAAGAGAAAACTGAAATTAGCGATAAGGAAATACAAGATAAATTAAAAGCTACTCTCGCCCGTTTGAACCCAGGCAGCAAGAATCCTAATATTGGTGCAGTGCGTTCTAAATTGCGTAAACAAAAACGTGATTTTAAAGCCAACGAACGTGAAGAGGCCATGCTCCAAGATGAAATGGAGAAAAACAAACTGAAGGTAACGGAGTTTGTAACGGCCAATGAACTTGCCCAAATGATGAGTTTACAAGTAACGCAAATTATTAGTGCTTGTATGAGTTTGGGAATGATGGTTTCCATCAACCAACGTTTAGATGCTGAAACCATCGCTATTGTAGCTGAAGAATTTGGATTTGAAGTAGAGTTTGTTTCTGCAGAAATGGTGGAAGCCATTGAAGAGGAAATGGATGATCCAGATACTTTGATTTCTCGTGCGCCAATTGTAACAGTTATGGGACACGTGGATCATGGTAAAACATCGTTACTAGACTTTGTGCGTAGTGCCAATGTTGTTAAAGGTGAAGCGGGTGGTATTACCCAGCACATTGGAGCTTATGAAGTTAAATTAGAGAACGGTAAAAAAATTACCTTCCTAGATACGCCTGGTCACGAAGCATTTACCGCCATGCGTGCGCGTGGTGCTAAATTAACGGATATTGTAATTATTGTGATTGCAGCTGATGATAGCGTAATGCCGCAAACCAAGGAGGCTATTAGCCATGCCTTGGCAGCAGGAGTTCCTATCGTATTTGCCTTGAATAAAATTGATAGAGATGCCGCTAACCCAGACAGGATACGTGAGCAATTATCGGCCATGAATATTTTGGTTGAGGAATGGGGTGGCAAATACCAATGTCAGGAAATTTCTGCCAAGAAAGGAACTGGAATTGAGGCCTTACTTGAAAAGGTATTGTTAGAAGCAGAAATGTTAGATTTAAAAGCCAATCCTAACAAACGTGCTGTTGGTTCAATCATTGAAGCAACCTTAGACAAAGGAAGAGGTATTGTTACAACCTTAATGGTTCAAAGTGGCACCATGAAAGTAGGAGATCCTTTGCTTGCTGGTACCAATAATGGTAAAGTAAGGGCCATGTTTGATGAGCGTGGTAAGAAAATGGTTTCGGCCGGACCAAGCACACCTGTTGTAGTATTAGGTTTTGATGGCGCACCTCAAGCTGGTGATAGGTTTATTGTAACCAAGAACGAGCAAGAAGCTAAAGAAATTGCCAACAAACGCCAGCAATTGCAGCGTGAGCAAGGAATTAGAACCAACAAACATATAACCTTGGATGAAATTGGAAGACGTTTAGCTATTGGCAACTTCAAGGAATTGAATGTTATTGTTAAGGGCGACGTGGATGGTTCGGTAGAAGCATTGGCAGATTCATTGATTAAATTATCAACTCCTGAAGTTCAGTTGAGTGTAATCTATAAAGCAGTAGGACAAATTTCTGAGAGCGACGTCATGTTGGCCTCAGCGTCTGATGCAATCATTGTGGGCTTCCAAGTAAGGCCTAGTCCGCAAGCTAGAAAATTAGCAGAAAATGAATCAATTGATATCCGTTTGTATTCTGTTATTTACAATGCCATCGAAGAGATAAAATCGGCTATTGAGGGTATGTTGGCTCCAACCATTGAGGAGAAAATATTGGGTAATGCACAAATCCGCGAGGTATTTAAAATCACCAAAGTTGGAACAGTTGCAGGTTGTATGGTTACCGATGGTAAATTGGTTCGAAATGCTAAAATACGCTTAATTAGAGATGGTGTAGTGGTATTCTCGGGTGCTTTATCATCATTGAAACGCTTTAAAGACGATGCAAAAGAAGTTGCCACTGGATTTGATTGCGGATTAACCATTAACAACTACAACGACCTAAGAGAAGGTGATTATGTAGAAGCATACGAAGAGGTTGAAGTGAAGAGAACTTTGAAATAATTCTGAATGCTGAATTCTGAATTATTAATCTGCTAATAATTGGTTAATTGGTTCTCTAATTAACCAATATAAAAAAGAGGCTGTTGAGGATCAACAGCCTCTTTTTTTATAAGAAATTTAATAGCCTATTTTCTAAAATAAATCTGACAGCCAATAGATTTTGTTTCTGGGGTGCTTACTTTTTTACCTGCTAAAAGTTGATCTGCTGCAACTGATAAATAAGGGTTCTCTACCTTACCTGGTTCTGAACCATTGTCATCTATTGCGCCACTGTACTTAATAACCCATTCATTTTTTTCTTTCCAAATGATAAATGCATGCGGCGTTTTTTGTGCATTGTATTGCTTGGCTACCACTTGTAAATTATCACTCAGGTAAGGGAAATTAAATTGTTCTAATTTTGCCTTCTCAACCATTTGAATATACCCGTCTTCTTCATACAAAATACTATCAGTAGAACTAATAGCAATTAAAGGTATTCCAAGTGGTTTATATTTCGTGTTTAAGGCATTTAGGCGTTCAGGATATAATTTAGCAAAAGGACAATGATTGCAGGTAAAAACAATCATAAATCCTTTTGCATTTGGATAATCTTTTAAAGAAACAAAGTTGCCATCCACATTCAATAATGAAAAATCAGTCAACAACTTCTTATCTTCACTTGAGTTAAAACCAAAAGTTAATACCATTGAAGACAATAGTAATATCAACCACTCTCGTTGTTTCATCTATTTATTTTGGGTTCAAACCGAAATACCTTAATTAAAGCCTATTTTGTTAAAATCAACTTCTTCACAGACAATTCTGTATCACTGCTTACTTTAATGATATACTCGCCGCTATATAAAGTTCTGGTATCAAAATAGGCAATGGTACTTCCTTGAAAAATAGAACTTGTTTGCATTAAGCGACCACTCATATCAAACAGCTCAACTTTTAAATCACTTGTTGTTAAACCATCGCTTTGCACAGCAACTATATCATTCGCAGGATTAGGGAAAACTGAAATTTGTAATCTATGGTTTTTAAATAAGTTTAATGCTGTTGTACTTGGTTTATATTGGGTGACGGCTTCGGTGATTGAAGTTACCTTTGCTGCAGTTTTTACGCCATAATAAGTTGGACCAATTAAATAAGGATAAGCCGAATTCCAATTAGCATCTACAGTTGCAAAATAACAATAAATGCCATTAGGATATTCTGGCGTTACACAAAATCTTCCGTTGTGTACATCTAAATAATCTTGTGAAGAAGCAGATGGAACGTTGTACTGATAATCTTCTCTGAATAATCCCAATGGATAAGTAGCGTTCACTGGAGGGCCAGCAGTTACAGTAGCTCCAGTATATAAAGTTGTGCGAGTGGTAATACTGCGCAAAGTAAAACTTGATTTCATTCTTACTATGCCTCCTGTTCCATCGGCATTTTTATATCCATATGCACCATAAACTGGAAAGCCATCATAAGCATATCCAATAAGTGGCGAATGTTTGGTTGAATCAATTACATATAAACCATCGGCATCATATAAATTACAAACGGTAGAAATTACGGTTTGATCCAATTTAAATGCACTGGGATTTTGATGGTGGTGGTAATTACCCATTGCAGGGTGACCTTTGGCACAATCGAAACCACCACGTTCTGCAAGAATAGCGTCGCGGTTCCAAACGCCATCGCCCATTCCACCCAATGGGCCGCCTTTTAGCGAATTGGTAGCGTTTTGCCAAGACACGCCATCTCTATAATCAAACATAGCAACACCATTGGTAAAAATACCAATATTTCCTCCAGATGTAGGAGTAGCTGTTCCTGTATTTTGAACTGGGCTTAATGTGATTTTGAAGATGGCTTTTTGGCTTGTTGTTAAAGATGGATTGCCATCTAAAAATGGACCTGTAACATAAGCAGGTACACCATTAGCTCTTACATAAACTGATGTAGCAGAATAATAAACACCAAGTACGTTAGCCGAATCTGCATCATTGATTGCCGTAGAATTGTTTTTTACATAATGCCTTCCTTTTATGCCAGTAGTATTTTGAAGCCAAGAAGTAATGGCAGGGCCTTGCGCAAAACTAGCTAATCCTAATGCTAGCATAACGCCAAATGTAAATAGTCTTTTCATATGATTGATAATTACGTTTTTGTATTTTAACTCTTTTAACAAATACTATTCTTTAACAAACTTTTTTGTAATAACAGTTTTTGTTTTTTCATCTGTTACTTGCATAAAATAAACACCATTTGCAAGTGACGATACATCTATTCCATTTTGCCATTCTGGTTGCGGTAACATACGAATTGCTTTGCCCATTAAATTAAGAATGGAGATATAATATACCTTTGCATTTGGATCAGCAAAATTAAAATACACCTTATCATTACTTGGATTTGGGTATAAGGTAAAGCTACCTTGATCTTTGCTCAGTGCACTTAAACCAGAAGTTGGTCCGGTAACTATAAATTGTCCCATCATGCCTTCATCTTCATGCAAAGAAATATGGCAATGATACATAAAGGGATGTAAGGGGTCTGCAAAATCATCAAACTTAGCTATGAACCTAACTGTTTGTCGCGCAGGAATAAATACCACATCTTTCCAGCCTGCTTGAGCGGCTGCGGGAGCAGCACCATTTACAGACAAAACATTGAACTCTACATCATGAATGTGAAATGGATGTCCAAAATTTGACGTGCTATTTATCTCCCATATTTCTGTATTGTTCAATGGCACATTATAATTATCGTAATTGATATCGAACAACTTGTGGTTAATAACAAATGCTACCCCTTGCACGCCTACAATATTGGTATCGGTAATGGTTAGGTACCTTGTTGTATTGGCATTTGCTGCCAACAAAGGTGTGATGGTTCTTAAAACAGTTGGAATGGTTGTAATGGGTTTAGCGGTTTGTGCAACAACGTTTATGCGTAAAATATTAAAGTCTTTTCTGGCTAAGAAATTAGCAAATGGTCCATTAGGAAATAAATCTCCACCCGCAACATTTTGTGGCAATTTTGAATTGTATGCTTTTAAATCAATTGACTTTCCTAAATCTGCAGAACAATTAACTAGTATCTCTATTCTTTCTCCAGCATGCAATATATAACTGGTTACAGAAACAGGTGCAGCAAGTAAACCGCCATCCGAAGTAATTATATAAAATGCACGGTTATCACTAAACCCTAAATTATAAGAACGCTCAACTGCACCATTTAAAACCCTAAAACGCAATACTTGTGCAGGCACATTGTATTGAGCTCTCAAAGTTCCATTGGTTAACATACTGTCGCCATAAGGCACCAAACCAAATTGATTAGAGGTACTAAAATCTCTATCAGTCAGCACCAATGGAATGTCATCAACACCATAAGTTCTTGGTAATGGAAGTGCAGACTCTACCTCATCTCTCACAATAATTAATCCACCAATGCCTTTGGTTATTTGTTCCATTGTCATTTCATGTAAATGCGGATGGTACCAATAAGTTGCTGCATCATTTTGAACCTTCCAATATGGCTGCCATAAGGTGCCTGGAGGAATTACCTGGTGCGGACCGCCATCCATCACAGCTGGCAAATGCATGCCGTGCCAATGTAAAGTGGTGGAATCATTTAAACCGTTCTTAACATTCATTCTCACGGTATCGCCCTTGTTAATAAACAAAGTGGGACCCCAAAATTTAGCATTAATACCACCTGTTATGGTTTGGTTACCCGATGCTACAATTTGTGAAAAGGTATCTTTGATATTTAAATTAAAGGTAGTACCAGATAAGGTATCCGGAACGGCCATGTTGTTGTACTGTGCCTTGGTTATAAAACCAAACAACAACAACAAACAAGCGATTAAAGTATTTTTCTTTGTATTCATTTTATTTCTGATTTCAAATTTTAGACGATTTAATTTCACTTTCCATTCGCTCTTCCAAAAAACACTTCTCGAGGATAAGAATAGGAAGGGTTAAATAGGAAATGCTTGTCGGTTAAAGTGAGTAAGAACGCCGTTAAATCAACTTTTTCATTAGACGATAATACAAATGGTTCAGATAATTCTTTTGCTAATGTGCTAACTTTACTCTTTTGTGACACGTAGTGATTCAATACCTCAGAAATTTTCTTGAACCTACCATCGTGCATATATGGATATGAAAACTCAATATTGCGCAATGTTGGCACTTTAAATTTAAATGAATCTTGCGGGTTCTGGCTGACCCTAAAACGCCCATAATCCTTTAAAAATGGGGCAACAATTAGACCATTATTTTCAAATTGCAAATTGGTAAACAATGGTTCCGTATGGCAGGTGTTACAATTCTTTTTAAACAACAGATAACCCCTCTCCTCTTGACTGGTAAATTTCCCTTTGCCACGCATCACAGAATCATACTTTGAGTTTGAACTAATAAGTGTTAACATGAATTGCGAAATAGATTTCAATAGTCTTTCACCATTTATTACACTATCATTAAAAGCTTGATAAAACAAAGCAGGATATAAGTGTGAATGTTGCAATTTAGCTACTACATTTTTTATATTTTCTCCCATTTCACTAGGATGATTGATAGGCGCTAAGGCTTGCATGTCTAAGTGATTGACGGATCCATCCCACATAAAATTTGTATGCCAAGCCAAGTTCATTAATGCAAGTGAATTACGCATGCCAATGCTATCACCAATACCATGACTCAAGGCGTGATCTACATGCGTAAAAGCAGTGTATTGTGAATGACAACTTGCGCAAGAAATAGTATTGTTCTTAGATAAAATTGGATCATAAAAAAGTGCTCTTCCCAATAATATTTTATTTGGAGTTAAAGGATTCTTTTTAAAATCATAGCTCGATTTAGGCCAGTTTTTTGGCGCAACAAAAATTGGTTCAGACCGAAACCTAAATGCAAAAATGGTGATGAATACTAATAAAATAAAAAAGATTCTTTTCTTCATTTAGGGATTATGCTAAAAGATTTTTGAACCCAATGCGACCATTTAACCGCTTCTATTGAAGGCGACATGATATGATTTTCTTTATTTAAATCGGCTTGAACCAAAACCTTTTTTAAATCGATTTCAATTACAAAACCATCCTCATTGATTTGATCCAAAATAATTGTTTTACAAGCAAGGAAGGGGTATTGGTAACCTCCTAGATGGAATTGAAATTCATTTTTATTTGCCGAAGATGAAGACGCCAATCCCTCTAATTTAAAGTTGATATACCCATTCTGCCAAGTCCAATACATGCCTTTTGTTGGATCCAAATCTCCTCCCAAAGCACCAGAAACATTGGTAATGCTATCAATTCCTAATTCAAAAGAGATTTGCGAAAAAGTGATAGTGGGTGGTATCAACAAATTCCATTTCAATGATGTGCTATTTTCTACATCAACCAAATGAAAACTATTTTCTTCCTGCCAAACAACTTTGCCTTTATCTAATAAACGTAATTTAGAAATATAAAATTTAAGCACATGAATTTGTATGCTATCTGCACGTGCAATGTGATACCAATCCGTTCCTACATTTAGCTTTTGGTTACCAAAAACAGGACTTAGCAATACAGGCAAAACCTTGTTCTGGGCTTGTAACCCTAGAGAGCATAACAACAATAAAATAAACAAAAATTTAACCTTCATTACTAAGCGGCAAGATATAAAAATACCTAACAGCAAATTAGACGATAAAAATTTAAAAATCCTGTTGTGTTGAAATAAGTAATTCAGAATGTTGAATTCAGAATTTCTTTCTTTTCCTAACTCTGAGGGGCCTTTTTTATTGGCTGTTAAAAATTAGGCCTGATGCTCATATCAGCATAATAATCCAAGATATAATTTACTGCATCATCGGCTGAATCAACCACTTTAAACAAAAACATATCATCTGGGCTAACATTCTTCTCCTGCTCGCACATTACCTGTTTAATCCAATCAATTAAACCACCCCAAAACTCACTTCCAACAAGCACCACAGGGAATTGTGCCACCTTGTGTGTTTGAATCAAAGTGAGCGATTCAAATAGCTCATCTAAAGTTCCAAATCCACCGGGCATGGCAATAAAACCTTGCGCGTATTTCACAAACATTACCTTACGCACAAAGAAATAATCAAAATTGATATTCTTATCCCTATCCACATACCTATTAAAAAATTGCTCAAATGGCAACTCAATACCTAATCCTACAGATTTCCCTCCAGCCTCAAATGCACCTTTGTTACCTGCCTCCATAATGCCCGGACCACCACCTGTTATGACCCCAAAACCAGCATGAACCAATTTGCGTGCAATTTCTTCAGCTAATAAATAATAGGGGTGATCGGCTTTGGTTCGAGCCGAACCAAAAATAGATACACATGGACCAATTTTGCTCATCTTCTCAAAGCCTTCAACAAACTCAGCCATGATTTTGAAAGTAGCCCAGCTATCACTTACCTTTATCTCTGGCCAATCTTTCTTCTGAAATGCCTTCTTTATTCTCTCTTCTTCTATCGGATCTGTCATAGAATATTTTTCTAACGATGAGCACTAATTTTGCCACGAAGACACAAAGGCTCCAAGTTTTTATTAAATAAATTCGTTACTTTTTAATTGTATTTATTTTTACTACCAAATATTAAAAAACTTTTAGTGTCTTGGAGCCTTGGTGGCAAAAAAACTACCCCAAAAGTTCCTTTAAAACAGCGGAGATGATTTTGCCATCTGCCTTACCAGCCAATGCTTTCATGGCAAGAGGCATTACTTTACCAAAATCAGCAGCAGAACTTGCTCCTGCACTGGTAATTACTCCTTGTAAGGTAGTACGTATCTCTTCTTCACTCATTTGCTTTGGCAAATAACGCTCAATTACAGTCAATTCATCTTGCTCTACCTTGGCCAAATCTTCACGCTTGTTCTGCAAATAAATATCTAAAGATTCTTTGCGCTGCTTGGCCAACTTTTGAAATATCTTTAACGCAGCCTCATCTGTAACCAGGCCATTAGCACCTGGCTCACTGGCAGCCAATAATAAAGCAGATTTTAAGCTTCTTAGTGCTCTTAAACTAACCTCTTCCTTGGCCTTCATGGCAGAAATTACATCTGCATTTATTTGTTCTTGTAATGTCATAATGATAACTCCTATTTCTTCTTAGTTAAATATTTAGCTCCTTTACCCAAAAAGAAGGTAAAAGTATCGCTTCTTAATCCCAAGCGCAAAGTCTCCAATGGAATAATATCATTTGGTGCAATATTTCCCATATTTACATTAGCGCCTACCAACTTAATAAAATAAGTTTGTTGCGCTTTTTGTGGTGCTTCCCAAATTATTTTTTCTTCCGGAATTTTTGTAAGTATTTCTTGAACCAAGCCTTCACGAACTTCTCCGCTACTCCTGTAAACACCAACATTTCCCGCCTCACGTGCTTCTGCAATTACTTTCCAAGAACCTGCTTCAAGTTCAGTCTTCATCAATTCTATCCATTGATAAGGGGGTATAATCTTTTCTACATCTTTACTACCAACCTCGCTCAATACCGTAACATGTTTGCTCAATTTTTGTATGTACTCTAACTTTACATCATGCGGCAACTCAATGGAACCATCAGAAATTTCGGCATGCTTCATGCCATATTTTTCCAATAAACGGATATAATCCTCAAATTGATTTCTTACAATATATGCCTCAAATAAAGTACCCCCAAAATAAACTATAATGCCATTTTCTTGGTACAATTTAATTTTCTCTTCAAGCCTAGGCGTAACATACGATGTACCAAAACCCAATTTTACAATATCTGTGTACTCTCCACTTACAGAAATCATGTCTTCTGCTTCACGAATACTTAACCCTTTATCCATCACCATGTTTAAGCCACTTTCGCGTGGTTTAACAGGACGTTCAGGAATGTGTTTTAGTTTAAAATTTTTCATGTTTTTCTTTCAATTATGTCGCCGGCACAAATTGCCCTAGTAGCGCAAAGGTATTCTTTAGTAAAGTAAAAAGGAAGAAATAGTGGAATCAATTTAGGTTGCCTCTATGTGCATCAATTATAGCTAAAATATCGCCTGCCTTTCTCAAGTTTGGCGCAATGTCAAAAACCAAAAAATGATCGTTAAAATTTAGTGACAAGGCCAATTCTAAGTGTTTTAAAGCTTCCTTTACCTCACCCAATTCGTAATAATAAATTGTTAACCTATAATGGTATTGGTGACAAACCTTATCAAAAATTAAGCCTTCAAGAATTAACGCAATAGCCTCTTTTAATTTCCCCTCTGAATACCTAATCAAACTCCAATCTAAATAAGCTTCCATCATGCCAGGGTCAAGCTCAACCAACTTTGCATAAATATCTTCTGCCTCTTTTACAAAACCTTGCTTGTACTCACATTCTGCTAATACCAACAAAAACTCTGCATTATCAGGCTCCAACAAAACTGCCCTCTTAAAATGTTGCAATGCTTCCTTGTGAACATTCTCTTTTTCGTAGGTAATGCCTATTCCAAACCAAGCCTCAGCCAGATTTGGATTTAACTGTGCAGCCTTTTTATATTGAGCTCTGGAATCTAAAACCCTACCTAAGCGCTCATAACAACCGGCTAAATTGCAATAAGAAATACTATCACCTCCCTCCAAACGTATCACCTCCAAATATTCAACAATTGCCTCTTCAAACTTATCCTGCTCCA
>JBILJL010000047.1:0-11416 GCA_044377255.1 Bacteroidia bacterium | reverse complement strand
AATTATCTTTACCTACATTCCAAGGAAATTTGTTTATTTCTGTTGACGAAATAATTAGATGTGAAAGTGATGCTAATTACACTCGGTTCTTTTTAAACAATGACAATAAATCCGTTTTGGTCTCAAAAACACTGAAAGACTATGAAGATTTGCTAACTGAATATGGATTTTGTAGGGTTCATAATTCTTTTATGATTAACCTCAAATTCATCAAGAAATATATTAAAGGAGAGGGAGGAATAGCGGTGATGGTGGATGGGGCGGAAGTTGAAATATCTCGAAGAAGAAAAGAAATCTTTCTAAAATCTATTGAGAAATATACCGGATTAATCTAAAAGCATACCACTTAAACATTCAAACCTACCAAATACTAATTTGAGGGTTTTGTTATTATACTTTTTTGCATCTTTGATTCGTCAATGAAAGCCAAGAAAATTGCCCTAATGTCATTTATTTTGATTACTACATTGCTGGTATTGATTCAGCTTTGGAGATAATTAAAACCTCGCTGAAGCCTATTGTCCCCTACCCCAATGAGCTTGCTATGGGTTTTCTGTAGCTTGAGTGATGGTTGGAACGGGGCCGCGCAAGCGGCCTTTGGTTCGATATAACCCCAAAGAAATAAAAAAAGGTCACTTTGAAATAACTCAAAGTGACCTTTTTTATTAAGTTAATTCAAAAATTAATTAACAGTAGCAACGCCATGATATAGTTTTGCTCTTAGCTCCTTAACTCTCTCATCTTCTAAGTATTCATCGTATGCCATGCGCTTATCAATGATACCATTTGGTGTAATTTCTATTACCCTATTGGCAATACTTTGTACAAAAGTATGGTCATGAGAGGTAAAGATAGCATTGTGCTTCCAATCTGTAAGCGCATTATTAAAGGCAGTAATAGATTCCAAATCCAAGTGGTTAGTTGGTTCATCTAAAACAAGGCAATTGGCGTTGGTGAGCATCATCCTAGAAATCATACACCTCACTTTTTCGCCACCAGAAAGTACATTACTCATTTTAAAAACCTCCTCACCACTGAATAACATTTTGCCCAAAAAACCTCGAATATAGGTTTCATCTTTATCTGCAGAATACTGCCTGAGCCAATCAATTAGGTTATAATCTGCCGAAAAGTATTTGGCATTGTCGTTTGGTAAATAGGAAGTTGTAATGGTTTGACCCCAAACAAATTCACCCTCATCGGCTTTTTCATTGCCCATGAGTACCTCAAAAAATGTAGAAATAGCATTGTGGTCTCTAGAAAGAATTGCCACCTTATCGCCTTTATCCAATGCAAAAGTTACATCCTTAAATAAATACTTCCCATCCTCATTCTTTTTACCCAAACCTTCCATTCTAATTATCTGATCGCCACATTCTCTATCTGGCCTGAAAATAATACCAGGATATTTACGTGTGGAAGGCTTAATGTCTTCTACAACTAATTTTTCTAGAAGTTTCTTTCTACTTGTTGCCTGCCTAGATTTAGAAGCATTTGCACTAAACCTTTCAATAAAGTCTTGTAACTCCTTTCTCTTGTCTTCAACTTTCTTATTTTGATCACCCTTTTGACGCAAAGCCAATTGACTGCTCTCATACCAAAAGGTATAGTTACCAGTAAATTGTTGAATTTTACCAAAGTCAATATCCGAAATATGCGTACAAACAGCGTCTAAAAAGTGACGGTCGTGAGAAACCACAATTACCGTATTTTGGAAATCAGCCAAGAAATTTTCGAGCCATGATATGGTTTCCACATCCAAATCATTGGTTGGTTCATCTAATAATAGCACATCAGGATTGCCAAAAAGTGCTTGAGCCAGCAATACCCTGACTTTTTCTTTGCCATTCAAATCTTTAAGCAATATTTGGTGTTGGTGTTCTTTAATGCCCAAATCACTCAATAAATTGGCAGCATCGCTATCAGCATTCCAACCTTCCATATCTGCAAACTGCCCCTCTAAATCGGCAGCCCTATGCCCATCGGCATCACTAAAATCTGGCTTAAGGTAAATGGCATCTTTCTCCTGCATGATATCCCACAATTTCCGGTTACCCATAATTACAGTTTGAAGAACAGGCAATTCATCAAATTCGTAATGGTTCTGCTTGAGCACACTCATGCGTTCGCCTGGCGACATGGAAACATGGCCCGTTGTAGGGTCAATCTCACCTGATAAGATTTTTAGAAATGTAGTTTTACCAGCGCCATTTGCACCAATTACACCATAACAATTTCCTGGAGAGAATTTTACATTCACTTCCTCGAACAAAACACGTTTGCCATAACGCAAACTTAAATTAGCAACAGAAATCATGAGAAATATTAAAGGGATACAAAAGTAATTGAAATTGTTGGTAATCTCTTGAAACCTGATTATAAATTAAACTAGCGAATTTTGCGAATTTTTAAACTATTGTTTGGGATCAAAACCAATTAATAAAAAAACGGGGCCAGTTACCTGGACCCCGCTTTAGCCTATGAAACAAATTGCGCCTCTACCCCTAGGACGCAATTATCTTTATAATTAACCGAACTGGCATAAACCAAACAGCAATTATTTATTTTCTGGGTGCAAGATAACTCTTTTTTATAATAAATCAAGAAAAAAATTATTTTTTGAAAAAAACGGGGTCAGTTACCTGAGCCCCGCTTTAGCCTATGAAACAAATTACGCCCTACCCCTAGGACGCAATTACCTTTATTTTTTGTACTCTGCTGATTTAACAACTGGCACGCCAAATTTCACTTTCAAATTGTTTGACAAAAGTAACATAACTGGAACTAATATCAAAGTTAAAAATGTTGCAAAACTTAAACCAAAAATCATTGTCCAACTTAAAGGACCCCAAAAGGCCACGTTATCGCCCCCAAAATGTATGTGTGGGTTCAACTCACTGAATAAGGCAACGAAATCAATATTTAAACCAACCGCTAGTGGGATCAAACCTAAAATTGTAGCAGAAGCTGTGAGGATTACTGGCGTCATCCTGGTTTTTCCTGCTTCAATAATGGCCTCTCTATAAGGCATTCCTTGCTCCATCAGGAGGTCTGTAAATTCAACCAAGAGAATACCATTTCTCACCACAATACCGGCTAGGGCAATTACACCCACCCCGGTCATAACAATTGAAACCGACATATTAAATATAGACAGACCCAAAAGTACGCCAATGATACTAAAGAAGATTTCAACAAAAATGATCAGAGGCTTAGAAACGGAATTAAACTGGGTGACCAAAATTAAGAAAATCAATCCAAAAGAAATTAGCATCGCTTTTCCAAGGAAAGCACCTGTTTCGGCTTGTTTTTCTTGCTCGCCTGTTAGGTTAACATTTACAGAACGCGGGAGCGGATATCTTTTAACCGCTTTCTTAATTTTATCAACTATTTCATTCGCATTGTAACCACTCAAAACATTTGAAGAAATAGTAACTAGCCTTTTTTGGTTCTTTCTTTTAATTCCTCCAAAGGTATTACCATAGCTAACTTTAGCAACTGATGATAAAGGAACCTGCCTAATTAAACCACCCATATTCATATCTCGGAAAGTGATTTTTAAATTCATCAAAGCATTAACATTGTTTCTTTGGTCAAAAGCATATCTCAATTGAATTGGGTAATCATCTTTGGCATCTTTGAACTTAGAAACCTCAGCACCAAAAATGGCATCGCGCAATTCTTTGCCAATTACTGCCGTAGAAATACCCTCTCGGTTTGCTCTTTCACGGTCAATTTCTATCACAATTTCTGGCTTATTGGTTTGCAAATCGGATTTTAATTCTTCTATTCCTGGAATCTGTAAAGAATCTAAATAGCGCTTCACATCTTTTGATACAACTGTTAATTGCTCAAATTCATCTCCTGTAATTTCAATATTAATAGGTTTACCAGTGGGCGGACCACCTTGTTCTTGTTCAACGGTAATCTCTGCTCCAGGCATGCCTTTTACAGCTTCTCTAATCTTATCTAAGTAAACAACTGTGCTTTCACCATCTCTTCTTCCAAATGGAACAAAAGCCACCGTAACTTTACCTAAATGCGGACTTACACTAAAATCAAAGCTCTGGGGATTATTAGCTCCAACCGCAACATTTGAAATGACAGATTCAACTATTGGATTGCTATCACCAACTACGGCAAATATTTTATCTTCAATAATATGTGTAATGGAATCAGTATATACTTGGTCGGTACCAATTGGTAATGAAATGTAAGTAAATACAAAATTAGGCTCACTTTGAGGAAAGAATTCAACTTTCGGACTTCTAATGGCAGTCAATGCAATTGAAAAGAAAAACAAAACAACCGTTCCAACTAAAATCCATCTGGGCTTGTTACCCTCCAAAATTACCAATAAAATTTTCTTGTATTTTTCCTGAACCGATGGCCATGTTTTGTTCTGAAATTTTTCAATTACCTGATGTAATACAAATCGGTTCAAACAGTATAAACCATACAAGGTTAGTACGAAGTTTCCTAAACCCCAATTTTTGGCTAAATAAGATAGTAAGATGATTACACCAAAAACAATTGAGGTAATTTTAAATCCTTTAGTAACTTTTCTTTTCTCTTCACCTTCATGGTGTGGTTTCATGAAATCAACAGCAAATACCGGGTTGATGATATAAGCAACCAATAAGGAAGCCAATAAAGTTACGATGAGTGTGATTGGCAAGTAAAACATAAATTTACCAATAACACCTTGCCAAAATGCCAATGGGATAAATGGTGCCAATGTTGTTAATGTACCAGATAAAACTGGTAAAAATACTTCTCCTGCAGCCATCTTAGCGGCCTTTACAATTGGCACCTTGCCATGGTCAAATATTCGATGGGTATTTTCAATTACCACAATGGCATCATCTACAACAATACCCAATGCAAGTAGGAATGCAAATAGTACAATCATGTTTAAGGTAAAGCCAATTACTGGCATAAACATAAAGGCAATAAACATGGAAAGTGGAACAGACATTGCCACAAAAATGGCATTGGTAGTACCCATGAAAAACATTAAAATTATGGTTACCAAAATAAAACCAATGATAATCGTATTAATCAAATCATCTAAGGTAACTTTGGTTTTATCTGATTGGTCACCTGTAATTGTAAGCTTCAATCCTTTGGGGAAATGCTCCTCTTGCATCTCCTTAGAAATTTCTTTAATTTTATCTGAAGCGTCTATTAGGTTCATACCGCTTTTTTTGATTACGTTTAAAGTAACCACATTATCATGGTCTAAGCGAGAGTAGCTCTCCTTTTCCTTAAAACCATCTGTAATAACAGCAATGTCTTTTAAGTAAATGGTAGCGCCACTTCCAGAACGAATAATGATATCTCCAATTTTGCTCGATTCTGTATATTGTCCAACAACATTGATAGAACGCTTTAACCCATCCATTTTTACCTGACCACCAGAGATGGTCATGTTTTCATATTTGATGGCACTTTCAATATCGCGCATGGTAATATCAGCAGCCTGCATTTTATACATATCTACATCTACCTGAATTTCTTTGTCTAGTGCCCCAACAATATCGCAACGAGTTATTTCTTTTAAACCTTCAATTCTATCCTTTAAATCATCTGCATAATCTTTTAGTTTGTCCAAAGAATAATCACCAGAAAGATGCACATTCATGATTGGAATTTGCGACACATCAATATCAATAACCTCTGGTTCGCGGGTAAGGTCATTTGGCAGATCTTTACGTGCTTTATCCACTGCATCTTTAACCCTTTGCTTGGCAACAGGTACATCTACATCGGTATTGAATTCAATATTAATCATTGAAAAATCTTGAATAGAGCTGCTATTTACTTGCTTAACTCCATTGATAGATTTTACTTGTTTTTCAATATGCTTGGTCACTAAATTCTCCATGTCTTTTGGAGCGGTACCAGCATAAATAGTATTCACTAAAATTTGAGGAAATACTACTTCGGGAAATTGTTCTTTAGGTAGGTTCATATAACTCATTATACCAGCAAGGGTGATAATGATGGTCATTATATAAACACTCGTTTTGTTATTTATAGCCCAACTGGAAGGCTTAAATTCTTTGATTTTATCAAGCATGTGTAGTTGATTATTACTAATTTATTGAATTAAAACTTGATCAAATCATTGTCGTTCAAATCTTGGTACCCAGTTGTAATCAGCATATCACCAGCAGTTAATCCAGAAATTATTTCTGCCTTATCTTGATAAATTTTGCCAATTTTCACTTCTTTTTTCAAAGCCGCTTGTTTACCATTTATTATTTGAGCAACTACCACATAACTATTGTTTTCAGTTTTTTGAATGGTATTTACTGGAACTACTAAAGCATTTTTTGATTGGTAATCCATTACTTTGAATACACAAATCATGTTTGGAATAAAGTCTTTGCCAGCGGGTAAATTTGCCTCTATGGTAAAAGTACGGTTCATCTGATTAATAACTCTAGAAGTAAAAGAGATTGAAGAAATAACCTCTTTATTTTCTAAATCAGGGAACATCAATTTAACCAAATTACCCTCATGAATCTGACTTGCATAAGTTTCGGCAACATCTGCTTTGGCTTTTAAGTTATTGAAATTTACCACCCTAAAGCAAGGCATGCCAGGTGCTATGTTTTGACCAATCTTAGCAAACACCTCATCAATAGCTCCATTAATTGGCGATTTAATGCTATACATATCTAGGTTCTCCTTGAGTGTATTTAACTTTTGCTCTAAGGACTCTTTGTTGTTTTTTGCTGTTAGGTATTGAATTTCTGTACCAACCTCTTTTTCCCAAAGTGCTTTTTGTTTGTTATATACATCAGTTGCAAACTTCAGACTTACCTTTAAATCATCCATTTGCCTTTTAACAATTTCAGCATCTAATTCGGCCAACACTTGACCAGTCCTTACCATGTCGCCCGTTTTCACCAATACACGAATTACTGGGCCCATTGCTCTGGCACTAATGGTGGTATTTTCGTCGCCATCTACCCTACCTTGAACGTCAATGTAATGATCAAAACTGGTATTTGCGATGGGTGTCACCATCACATACTTTACCTTATCGGTATTGGCACCAGAAGTATCACCCAATGCTACAATCTCTTCCTCTAAAGTTCTAATCTGAGAAGTTAATTCAGATTGTTTAGCCTTCAATTTTTCAATTTGTTCCTTCTTTTTTTCTAAAGTATTTGAACCTCCGCAAGAAGCCATAATACCAATACTCAATACGAGTAATAAACCATTTACCAATCTTTTCATCTTTATATATTTTATTATTTTATATTATTTTATTAAACCCAATGCTTTTTTCAACTCCATTTCAGCAGAAAAATATTCATAAATGGTGGTCAACAAATTGGTTCTAGAATTTTCTAAATCGGTTTGCACAGTAGTAAGTTCAAGGCTTGAACCGACTCCATTTTTATATTTCAAATTCATTCTATCATAAATGTCTTGAGCCAATTTTAGATTCTCTCTTTGAATCTCCAATTGCTGACTAGATCTTAAAAAATTAGCTTTAGCCTGGTAAACTTGTTGGTTAATTACATTCTCAAAGTTTTTGATGTCATTTTCTGTTTTAGTAATACCAATTTTTGCTTGTTGGGTTTGGGCATTTTTCCTTAACCCATCAAAAATTGGAAGTGTTGCGCTTAAACCAATACTTGTACCAGGATATAACTTATTGTACAAACCGCCTAGTTCATCGCCAAAGGCATTTTCTTGGTGATTGGCAAATGCAAATAAAGAAGGAAAATAGCCTGCGGTATATCTTTTCTTATCTAAGTTGTTTAACGACAATTGCTGTTGCAGCATTTTATATTCAATTCGGTTCAAGTAGTTTACTTTATCTTCAATAGCAGAAATTTTTGAGGCATCATATAATTTTTCTAACTCATCGGTTAGCACTATACTATCTGCAACCGACATTCCCATTTGAAGCTTTAAAATCATCTTGGAAACTTCCTTTTGATCATGGATTTTCTCCTTTTGCAACGTAAGATTAGAAAGTTGAAGTGTTAAACGATCCACGTCAATCTTTTCAGAAAATCCGTTCTTATAAAATTGAGTGATATCTGATTTGGTTTTCTGCAAACTTTCAATATTCTTCTGCATCATTTTTTCATTTGCCTCTAGCAGTAAAACCAAATAATATGCCTTCGACACATTAACCTCCGTTTCAATTTCATTTCTTGAAACATTAAGTTGAGCCAAATTCACAAATTCCTTCGACGCTTTAACTCCTAGAATAAAAGTACCATCAAACAATAATTGATTTGCGCTAATAGTTACATTACTGGTAAAAGGTCGCCCAAACTTTAGTTCTAAGAACTCTGGTCCTTGACCAGTAAAATTTGGAATAACCTGAACAGGAATTTGCACATTACTAATGATATTACCACTTGCATTGATTTGTGGCAAACCGCTCGCTAAAATTTCGTTTACTTTCTTCTGACTAGCAGCTACCTCCAATTTGTTGTTTTGAAGTGAATAATTGTACTTCTTGGCAAAATCAATTGCTTCGCGCAATGAAAAACTTTGTGTTTGAGCCTGCTGTGCTTCACTACTAGCAAAAAACAGGTTAAACACAGTTAAAAAAACAATGGACTGAATTCTCATTTTTAGGATTTAATTAAATTTTCGTTGTATAAATTGCTTTGCTTCAATATCTCCATACCCTTTTCGGTGCAAATAGACCTCAAATGGTAACGCATCATTTCTGAATGCACCGTTTTAAAATCAAAATTATCAGAAAGGTAATAATCTGGGTTCATCATAAAATCTACCAAATGAATGTAGAACTTTGCTGTTAAGGCATTATCCAAATCTTGGTGATAATAGCCCTTCAATTTGCCATCAGAAATATTTTCTAGTACTTGATTGTATATAAACTCTATGCGAAAGTGATTCAATTTTTCCCAAGTTGTTTTAAAGTACTTCTTTAAATCAAATAAAATACTTTGGTTAATTTGCTTTTTAAGGTCACTAAATGTATCAGTGATCATGAGCATAAATTCAACAGGATTTTCTATTTCTTGGCAAATTTTTAAACACTCTCTTTCCTCAGCACAAATATGCCTCACCACAGTTTGGTCAACCAAACTGGTTTTGTCCTCAAAAAATTGATACAAGGTTTTTTTTGAAATACCCAATTCTCGGGCAATGTCATCCATTGTTATGCTCTTAAAGCCATATTTCAAAAATAAGCCTTCTGCACCATTGAGTATTTTATTTTTCACTTCTTCGGGCATGCTTTAAACTTTTTTAACACCACAAAGATAGAAACAAAATAAACATTGGAAACTTTTGTTATTTTAAAAGTTTCTAATGTTTACCAAAGGGCTGATTATGAGTTTAATTATTTTCAGTAATGAATTTGGTTCGAGCCGAATGAAAGCCTAATTTTACACACTAAATGGAAAACAGACCTTATTTAGTGGGGATTTCTGGAGGAAGTGCCAGTGGTAAAACGTCTTTTTTAAATGCGTTGAAGAAACGATTCCCTAGAAATCAATTATGTATTATCTCACAAGACAATTATTATAAATTGGCCTTTGAACACCAACTGGATGAAAATGGCCATATCAATTTTGATTTGCCAGAATGTGTAGATTTAGATGCCTTTGCTGAAGATATTTATAAACTGCATAGAGGAGAAAGCATACAAAGACATGAATACAGATTTCAACATGAAGACCAAAAAGGAGATTTACTCACTTTTGACCCAGCACCTATTATAGTATGCGAAGGTTTATTTATTTTTTACTATGAGAGAATATTTAAGCAATTTGATTTGAAAATCTTCATTAGCGCAGAGGAAGAAATTGCTTTTCAGAGAAGGATAAAAAGAGATGTGGCAGAAAGAAATATCAGTGAAGATTTTGTTTTATACCAATGGAAAAACCATGTATTGCCCTCTTATAGAAAATATTTGCTGCCTTTTATGGCGCAGGCAGATATGATTATCAATAACAATACCCATTTTGATAATAGCTTAATGGTTATTGCCGATTACCTTTACAACAAACAACAATTAAACAGCACTAACCGCTAATAGCTTGAGTAGCCATTACTATTCTAATTTTTAGCTTGGTCCCTGTTGCCAAAACATCTACTAAATCTTGAATGGTTAAGGTCGCATCCATGCGCAAAACAACGCTTAAATCTGGTTCGTTTTGAACCAAATTTTTGATGGCATTTTCTAAATCGGCTGGAACAATTAGTTTGTCGTTTAAATAATATTCTTTGTCTTTTGTGATGGTAAGGTTTACCTGCTTTTTAATTACGCCTTGGGATGGCACCGATTTAGGTAACAATACCTTTATCACACTTGGATTTGCCAGAGTAGAGATAATCAAGAAAAACAAGAGCAAAAAGAACATAATATCGTTTAAAGAAGATGTTGCCACCTCCGCCTCAAAACGCTTCTTTCTTCTAAAATTCATAGTTTTTTGTTTTGACTAACTCTCTAAAACATCAATAAAATCAACAGCTGTAGCCTGCATTTTGTGGTTGAACCTATCTATGCGTGAATTTAATAAATGATAACCTGTATAAGCTAATACTCCAACAATTAAACCAGCTCCTGAAGTAATCATCTTTACATATAATCCACCAGCAATAACATCAATGGATATATTGTTACTCTGAGCGATGTCGTAAAATATTTTGATGATACCAGCAATGGTTCCAATAAAGCCCAACATAGGGGCTATACCTGCGGTTAAACCTAAAAAGCTTAAGTTCTTTTCTACCTTATCCATTTCTAAACCAGCAGCGCTTTCCATGGCACTTTCAATGTCTTTAATAGGCTTGCCAATTCTTGTAACACCTTTCTCAATAACCCTGCTTATAGGTGTATTTATTCTCTGGCAATAAGCCTTTGCAGCTTTAATATCGCCTTTACCAAGCAAGTCTTTTATGTTATTCATAAAATTACTTTCCAACTTAAAAGCCGCTTGTATGTATATAATCCTTTCAATAATAAAATATATGCTGAGCATTGAAAGTAGAACTATAGGAATCATAATAATTCCACCTTTGATAATTAAATCGAATAAACTTAAACCCTGATTTTCCATATTTACTACTTTATGAGTGAACGAAACTAGATTTCTATCTAGTATTTCTCGTTTTCACTTACCCACAGATTGTCTAAACATGAGCCATAAATTCAAAAAAAATGGGCAAAAAATTGCAAACAGCCTGATTATCAGTCAAATTTTTGTTTTTTGCTTTTAGAACTTACTCCCCTTATATTTGCCAGCCTTAGAAAATTTAATTTGAATCAAAAAAAATGGGTTCAAACAGATAATTTTAGACAGGCAAAAAATTGAATTTTTAAATAGAATCAGAAATATACAATGAAAAGTAAAGGAGCAGTTAAGTTTTTTGCTATCGCTTTGGTACTGGTGAGCATTTTCCA
>JBILJL010000046.1:0-11434 GCA_044377255.1 Bacteroidia bacterium | reverse complement strand
AACTTGCATTTTGTTGGGTAAACTGAAAAGCAGGAAAGGCTCCTCTTATAGTGAGTATTGGATCAGCCAATGGATTTTTATAAATAAAATCATTGAACAATTGCGCAAATCCATTGAGTTCAAAAAACCAAAAGTTGCTGTTTTTCTTTACGCTAATATCAAGCATAAAACTTCTTTCTGGAACAAGCAATGAATCACCAATTTCAAAACTTGCCACCCCATAATGCAAACCGTAACTGTATAGCTCGTTTACCGCTGGTGGTCGCCAACCAGTTTGCAAGGAGGCTGCCAACAAATAGTTGTGCTCAAACTTTTTAGTGTAAGTTAAACCAGCAGTGGCCCCATTAAAAAATCGTTCGTATGCATAGCTCTTTTGGTAGCGAGTAAATCTTGGTACATTTAATTGCCGAACATCATACCTAAGTCCGAATGATAAACTTGCATCTATCCATTCTTTTCGGATCAAACTATAAGTACCAACAGACCAAGATTGAAAGGTTGGAATAATAAATTGCAAGCCAGCAACAGTATTATTTTGATACATTTCACTCGCTCCTAATTTAAACGCCCAATGGTCTCTGAATTTACGCTCATAGGTTTGCTCCATCGAAAAACTTTGTATTTCCAAATCCATTGCAGGCTTACCCTTCAAAGCTTGGTTGTATAACCTGTCAGCATCATACTCTTTTCTTCTATTTACTTGCTGGGTATACTGCCATTTAAACTTTGATTTTGGACTTATTTGTACGCTCCATTGGGTGGTTAACAATATATGCTCCACCTGTTGATACGGTCTACCAATAGCATAGGTAAATGGAAGAATAATCAATGGCTCAGGTGATTGCAAGGCTTTATTTAAATCAGTTATATTTCCAAGGTGTGATCCAATAAATATACCTTGGGTAGTTGCATACCTGCTAATACCAGTTTCCCAAATCCATTTTTTGTTGCCAAATACCATGTTAAAGGATTGGTTGTTTTCTTCAAACCCAGTATTGCTAATATTATAAGTTGGGGCATGCGCATCACCTGCCTTTCTAATACTAGCGTTGGCTCTCCAGGCAAAGTATTTCTCGCCACCAACTCTACCTTCCAACATCAGCGAACTTGCACCTTGTAGGTTATTGCTAAAACCTTGTAAGTTAATTGTACCTCCAATGCCATTTGCAGCTTTCCATGGTCGAGGCAAAACACGAATTACCCCACCTATAGCTTCTGGCCCATATTCTATTGCAGCGCTTCCTTTTATTAAATCTACCCCATTGGTTTGAAAAGGATCCAACTCTACCCCATGATCGTCGCCCCATTGCTGGCCTTCCATTCTGGCATTGCCTTGCAGCATCACCACACGCTGCCCATGCAAACCTCTCACTACTGGTTTTGATATTCCACCAGCAGAATTCATGAGTGTAATGCCATTCATGTTTTTCAGCAAATTACTGATACTTTGTCCTTGCCTGGCACTTATTTCATCTACCGATAAATAGTGACTCATCCCATTGTTAAAGCCGCTTGAATGGCCCTTATCAATCACCAAACTTTCGTGCAAATGATTCGTTTCAGCGCAAAGCTTCACTACAAAAGTTTCCTTTAGCGGAAGCTTAATTTTGGCATCAAAATGATGGTAACCTATATAAGAAACATGCAGCAAACACTCGTTGCCAAACAATGAGTCGATAAACGACATTCCTTGCTCATCGCTAATGTGGTAGTGCCTATGTTTTGCTGCGCTGATTGTTGCCCCAAAAAGTGGCTCACCGCTAATGCTATCAACAACCTTTATTTTTAGAGCATGCCAATCTTGACCCCAAGTTTTTTGAGGAAAAACAACAAACAATAGCAAGAAAATAAATGTGCTGAAAGCAACCTGAAATGATTGTTTCATTCAAAAAATTTAACTGATAAAAAAGAATTACACTAGGTTAAATGAAGCTAGGAGGATCTTTATTTCCAGTTTGATAATTTGCAATTACAACTAATTTTTGGATGTACTTTGTTGAAATATTAACTCCAATAATTAATGGAATAGTGTATTGAGATATGGAGCCAATATACCCTTTAACAAAATGAAACTGACAAGTAAAACATTTTGCATGATGTTTAGATAAATGCTGACCATGATTACATTGTTTATCAAACTCTCCTTGGCAATTACTAATATCTAAATCGCAATGGTGTGAATCTTCATTTGAGGCATACAAAGCCTCAAGATGGTGGTCTTCTTGGTGAAAATGTAAGGCGTTATATGGCATCAAGCTTACACCCAATAGGATGCTCAGCAATACGGCTATATGTTTTTTACCTAATAACATTTTGCCAAAAGTAAGCTAATTTCTTCAAGATGTAAATTTACTAATCACATTATGTAACCAATTATAAAATAAATGTGATTTGTGAACACAAAATATTAGCCCTATTTTCGCCACAAATTATATAGAAATGAGTAGAGTAATACATGCCGCCACTGGCAATAAATTGAGTTGTAAAGGTTGGGTTCAAGAAGCCGCCCTAAGGATGTTACATAATAATTTAGACCCAGATGTGGCAGAAAGACCCGAAGATTTAATTGTTTACGGTGGAATTGGAAAAGCAGCCAGAAATTGGGAAAGCTTTGAATTAATTGAAAAAGCACTCATGGATTTAGAGGAAGATGAAACCTTACTTATACAAAGTGGCAAGCCTGTTGGTATTTTACCTACCCATAAAGATGCCCCAAGAGTAATCATTTCAAATAGCATGTTGGTTCCTAAATGGGCCAATTGGGAAACCTTTCATGAGCTCGATAAAAAAGGCCTCATGATGTATGGTCAAATGACTGCAGGAAGCTGGATTTACATTGGTTCGCAAGGTATAGTGCAAGGAACCTACGAAACTTTTGCAGAGGCGGCTCGCCAACATTTTGGAGGTTCGTTAAAAGGCACCTTAACAGTTACTGCAGGACTTGGAGGGATGGGTGGTGCTCAACCACTTGCGGTTACCATGTGCGATGGTGTTTGCTTAGCTGCAGAAATGGTAGAATGGCGTATCAAAAAACGCATTGAAACCAGGTACCTAGATGTTATGAGCAGAGACATCGACCAAGCAATAGACATGGCCCTAAAAGCCAAAGCAGAAGGCAGAGGTTTATCTATTGGCGTTGTTTGTAACGTGATTGATTTATTGGAAAGATTGATTGAACGCAATATCACCCCTGATTTATTAACCGATCAAACCTCTGCACATGACCCATTAAATGGTTATTTCCCAGAAGATATTGCTGAAGAAGTGTCGGACAGCATGCGTAAAACCGACCCAGACAAATACGTTCGTTTGAGTTTAGATACCATGGCTCACCACATTAAATTGATGCTCGAATTGCAGAGTAGAGGTGCAATTACTTTTGATTATGGTAACAATTTACGGGGCCAAGCAAAAGACCAAAGAGGGGTTGCCAATGCGTTTAATTTCCCTGGATTTGTGCCTGCTTATATTCGCCCACTTTTTTGCGAAGGTAAAGGACCATTCCGTTGGGTTGCACTCAGTGGTGATCCTAATGATATTTATGTAACAGATCAGGTAATGAAAGACTTGTTTCCAGAAAATACTTCCCTTCATCGCTGGTTAGATATGGCACGCGAACGCATCGCTTTCCAAGGATTACCTGCGCGTATATGTTGGATCGGACAAGGAGATAGGGAAAAGGCGGCATTGGCATTTAATGAATTGGTGAGAACAGGTAAAGTAAAAGGACCAATTGTAATTGGTAGAGATCATTTGGATACCGGTTCTGTTGCCTCACCCAACAGAGAAACTGAAGCCATGAAAGATGGCAGTGATGCGGTTGCAGATTGGCCAATATTGAATGCGTTGATAAATACTGCTGGTGGTGCAAGTTGGGTTAGTGTGCACCATGGAGGAGGAGTAGGAATGGGTTATAGCATTCATGCTGGTATGGTAATTCTAGCTGATGGTACGGATGATGCAGCTCGCAGATTGAAGCGCGTATTGCACAATGACCCTGCCATGGGCGTTATCCGCCATGCAGATGCAGGTTACGATATTGCCATAGATACCGCCCGCAAACACCGCCTCGACATCAAAGAACGTTTGAGGGACAAATAGTTTGCCACCAAGGCGCTAAGACACCAAGGATTATTTTGAATAAAGCAATTATAAAAAGAAAATATTTTTATATGAATCTAACCTATTATTTAAAAAAAAATCTTAGTGCCTTTGCGCCTTTGTGGCTAATCTTCTTACTATCTTTTATAACATCATGCTCTCTAATTGGAATCAATATAAACCGCAAGGCGCCAAAACATGCGAGTAAGTATCCAAAGTTTAAAGAACAAGATTCTTTGGTTGGATATTTAAGCAAAAACAGAGATTGCTACCAACCATATTATTATGAATTAGCCGTTGATTTTAATATCAGGGAAAAATCCATTCAGGGTTCGAACAAAATTTTCATACTTGCCAAAGAAGATTTCAATACCATTTTATTGAACCTAAATGAGCAAATGAAAATCTATTCTATTAAGTACAATGGGCAATTGCTATCTTATAGAAGAAAATATACAGGCTTATGGATTAACTTTCCTAATACTATTCAAAAAGGAGAACACATTGTTATTGATATTTCTTACGGCGGCATACCAGTAATTGCTAAACGACCACCGTGGGAAGGAGGATTTGTTTGGAAAAAAGATGCTGAAAAACGACCATGGATTGGTGTTGCTTGCGAACAAGTTGGCGCAAATTTATGGTGGCCACTCAAAGACCATCTAACTGCCGAACCAGATAGCATGCAGATGAGTTATACTGTTCCTAAAGGACTAATTTGTGTGAGCAATGGCAAGCTTTTGGATCAAACAGACAGCGCTGATAAAACTACTTTTACCTACAAAGTAAGTTACCCAATTAATACTTACAATGTAACTTTCTATATTGGCAAGTTTGAGCACTTTAGTATTTCTTATAACAAAGAAGAAAAAAAACGATTGCACTTTTATGTGTTAGATTACAATTTAGAAAAAGCACAAAATCATTTTAAACAAACCAAAAAAGTAGTTCAAACATTTGAAAAATTGTACGGTGAATATGCCTATTGGCAAGATGATTTTAAGTTAGTTGAGAGTCCTTACGAAGGAATGGAACACCAAACCGCCATTGCTTACGGAAACGGTTATAGAAACAATGCCTATGGGGTAGATTATATCATTCTGCATGAAACTGCTCATGAATGGTGGGGCAATGCCATATCTGTAAAAGACTATGCCGATATTTGGATACATGAAGGAATGGCCACCTACAGTGAAGCCTTGTATTTGGAAGAAACATTGGGTAGAGAAACCTATAACAACTATTTATATTTTTATAGCATTCTTATCAAAAACAAAAAACCTGTTGTTGGTCCTACAAATGTTAACTACTGGAATTACAAAGACTCAGACCCTTATATGAAAGGAGCCTTGATGATGCACAGTTTAAGAATTAGCATTGGCAACGACAGTACATTTTTTGATATTTTAAAATCATTTTACCAGCAATACAAGCATCAAACTGTTACCTCTCAAAATTTTATTGATATGGTAAATTTAAAAACAGGTAGCAACTATTCTTGGTTTTTTAATCAATATTTATACAAACATCAACCACCAAAACTTGAATACTTTATTGAAGTTTCAGACAAATCGAATGAACAAACATTCTATTACAAGTGGACCAATGTTGCTGATGATTTTATGATGCCAATTTTGGTTAAAAATGCTGATGGCAGCAAAACCAAAATCTATCCAACTACAACAGAAAAATCTATTCAATTTAGTGGCGAAAGGCTTATTGAAATTGATGTAAGCTCTGCTTATTTTGCAAAAACAGAAAGAAAAAGAAAATAAAAAAGGCGCTTAAGTTTTAACACTTAGCGCCTATCTTAGTAAATTATTTAACTCTTATTTATTTGCTACTACTCTAACTTTTACATCAAAATTATCTGAGATAGCTTTGTCGCCTAAGTCTGTAAAGAAACTTGCAGAACCATAACGGATATCAAATTTAGCACGATTGATACTCAAATCTGCGTTTACAATTACTTGCTTTGCATTTACAACAACCAATGCAGGAAAAGTAACTTCGTTGGTAATTCCTTTGATAGTTAAATCTGCAACAATGTTGTAATTGTTTGCATCTTTACCATTAGGTTTAATAGCAGTTGCTGATTTTACTTTAATGGTAGCAGTACCAAAATTTGCTACAGAAAAGAAATCTTCGCTCTTTAAATGACCTACTAATTTATCATGGTATTCACCCGTTAAATCTGTTGCATCAAGGGTGTTCATGTCTACTAAAATTTCTGCACCTTTCAAAGTATTACCAGTAGTAGTAATAGAACCTTTTGAGTATTTAGCAATACCACTGTGTTCGCCGGTTACTTTGGTTGCATGCCATTTAAAAGTTGAAGCATTCACATCAACATTGTAGGTTGCGTCTGCTTTTTTTGCTGGTGGATTAGCAATGGCAGAGATTGTTAAGCCAATTAGGCTTAATAGAATCATTGTTTTTTTCATATTATTTATTAAATAGTTTATTCGCAAAGTTTGTCGAGAAGCAGATTTAAAGCTTGGGCTTCATCCTTGTTTAATTTTGCCAAGTTCATTTCAAAATCCTCAAAATTTTTATCAATTTCAGCCAATACACTCAACCCACTTTCTGTAATCACTAAATCTACTTGTCGCCTGTCTACTTTACACTCTTTGCGTGATAGCAATTTCTTTTGCTTCAACTTCTCTACTAACCTAGATGCATTGCTCATTTGATCCAACATCCTTTCTTGAACCAAGCCTACGCTTGCCACATTTGGATGTTGACCTCTTAAAATTCGCAACACATTATACTGCTGCGGAGAAATGTCATAAGCCTTAAAAAAACGCGTTTGCGCTGCATTGATTACTCCAGCCGTGTAAATGAGATTCAATAAAACTTTATGATGTTCATGTTTGAATTTAGTTTGTTTAATAGCTTCCTCGAGTTTCATCTACAGTACAAACTTACATGTATATACATATAATGTCCAAACAAATTAACTTTAATTTTTATAATAGCTTAATTACCAATTAATTATTTTAAAGGTATGCCATTTATAAAAGTAGCGCTTGGATTTAATTTCCTAATGTCCCTTAAATCAGCAGTGAGAAGGTCTTTATCTAAAACCACAAAATCTGCAAAAGTTTTAGGCAGTAACGACCCCATTTCATTTTCTTGAAAGGAACCTTTAGCAGCCCAAGTAGTGATGCCCATTAAAGCCTGCTCTCTACTCAAAGCTTCATTAATTTGAAAACCCGCTGCCGGAAATCCATTTTTATCCTTACGCGCAACTGCAGAATAGAAAGTAAAAAAGGGCGAAACAGATTCTACAGGGAAATCGGTTCCAAGTGGCAGCCAACCTAATTGTTTGAGTAAGGTTTGGTAGGCATATGCGCCTTTTATTCGGTTCGAACCTAAACGCTCTTGTGCCCAAACCATATCGCTGGTGGCATGTGTGGGTTGAACAGAAGGAACAATTTGGTATTGGCCAAATAAGTTAAAATCTGCTGGATCTAACACTTGGGCATGCTCAATCCGCCACCTTCTATCTGGCAAATTTCCAACATACCTTCCATACAATTTTAGCAATAACCTATTGGTAGAATCGCCAATAGCATGGGTATTTAATTGAAAAGGCGATCTCGAAATTTGCTCAATATAATTCTCCATTTCTACGGCTGGTGTTAATAAAAAGCCGCTGTGTTTTGGATGATCCGAATAAGCGTCTATCAAGCACGCACCTCTAGAACCCAAGGCACCATCACCATACATTTTAAAACTATTTACTTGCAGCCTATCTGTTTTTAATGGACCACGCTTAAGCCAAAATGCCAAATTATCTTTGGTTAAACTCACCATAGCATTTATCCTAATTGATAAAAGATTGGCCTTTTGCAGAGAGTCAATTAACAAAATCACATCAGTATCTAAACCAGCATCCGTTACTGCTGTTATTCCATAATTAAAACAAGCCCGCTCTGCATCTAATAAAGCCCTAATCTGTTCTGTTCTGTTAGGCTTTGGAACAACTTTATCTAATAAATCAACTGCATTATCAATCAATACCCCACTAGGCTTTCCTTTATAAAGTAAAACCTCTCCACCTGCAACTTTAGTGTTCTTGGTAATACCCGCCAATCGCAAAGCACAATCATTGGCAATAGCAGCATGACCATCCACACGTTTCAAAATAACTGGAATATCAGGGAAAGCATTGTTTAAACTTTGATTCGTAGGAAAAGCTTTACCCTCCCAATTGTTTTGATCCCAACCCCTACCCAATAAATAGTTTTTGGTTTGCCTCGAATAAAAATTCATGCACTTATCTACTACATCTTCAAATGATTTTGTTTCACTTAAATCAACCATTTGAAGAAACATACCCAAGCCATACAAATGGCAATGTGCATCAATAATTCCAGGGTAAATAAACTTCCCTTTAAAACTCATTTGCGAATCTACATGAAACTTCGTTAGTAAGTCCTTCGCATTTCCTACAGCCAGTATTTTTCCGCCTCCAATAACCATTGCCTCATACCTGCTCAAAGATGAGTCTGCTGTTTGTATTTGGGCGTCTACAATAATCAAATCGGCTTGCTGTTTTGGTGTACAGGCAAACAAAAATAAAATGCCAATAAATGCCAACTTAAAAATTTTCATATTTATAAAGATTAAGTATATAACAACCTAAGTAATTTTATTTTCTACAGGCCTTTTATGCTTCCACCTGCGGTGACTCCACAACCAGCTTTCGGGGTAATTTCTTATGCATTTTTCTAACAAACGCGTATGTGCCTCAGTTATTTCAAAATCCTTTGTTAGCTTAGGTTCAGCAAAAAGCAACTCAAATTGTACTTCATAATACCCCCGCTTTAAACGATGCATTTCACCATAAACAACAGGATAATTTAACTTCTTGGCCATTTTTTCTACACCTAAAAATACAGGGGTATCTTGGTTCAAAAATTCCATCCAATGACAACCTGTGGAACTAGGCGTTTGGTCGGCAATAAAAGTAATAGCCGAAGGAATGCTTTTTCTTGCAATCATTTCTCGCATGGTATTTTGCATGGTGATAGGATAAACACCGTACCTATTTCGAATGGCATACATAAACCAATCAAAAAACTTACTACTCAATGGATGGTACAATACATCCACTTGAATACCTTGTTGATGCAGCCCTTGCCCAGCCCACTCCCAGTTAGCTATATGACCGCAAACCAAAATAAAAGGCTGATTTCTCTCTTTAAAAGAATTCATCAAATCCATATTATCATACCTAATATGACTTTTATAATAAGCCCTACTTCTTACAGCTATGGTAATAGTTTCAAGAGTAACATCAAACAAATTTTGGTAAAATTTAAAAGCAGTAACTTTAATCCATTTCTCGTCCTTTTCTGGAAACGAATTTCTCAAATTAGTTAAAACAACATCTTTCCTATAAGAAAATAAAGTATAGAAAATGAAACGCAGTAAATCGGAAAGCCCATAAATAATAGGCATTGGCAACAAGGCTATCACATAAAGCGGAATAGCCATCAAAACATAATACCATTTAAAGCTAGGCTTCATACTTTACTGTCGTGAATGAATTCCAATTCTATTACCTTCTGTATCCTCAATAATGCCTGTATAGCCAAAGTCTTCGCTAATGAGCGCAGCTGGACGTAAAATTCTTCCACCCAATTGCTCGGCCAAGGCCATTTGTTCCACAATAGGTAAATGTGCGTTTAAATAAACCATTACGCCTGCATAACTAGGCTTGTAAGCACTATGCTGAACCAATGCCCCTTGCTGACCACCTAAAATAGCCATCTTAAAATCGCCCATATCTTGAAAATTGATATTGGCCTCCAAAAATTTCTCGTAAAATGTCATTGCACGATGAATATCACTCACCGGTATTTCAAACCAAGTTATCATATATTATTTGCTTATTGGGGGCTCCCACAATTCAATTTTATTGCCTTCTAAATCAAGAATCCAACCAAATTTACCAAACTCACTTTCCTCAGTTTTATCCATCACAACCACTCCTTCTGATTTCAAAATTGGCAATAAGCTATATAAATCTTCCACAGTAAAATTAAGCATAAACGAAGAGGTAGAAGGCCCAAAGTAATCTGTATCGGCGGGAAAAAGGCTCCAAACCTGATAACCATTAGTGTGCATTTGCAAAAAATCCTTTGGAGAAAAAATGGCTCCCCATTCCTCAGCAGAAATTTGAAGATGCTTTTTATACCATGCCAACAAAGCTTGCTTGTCTTTAGCCTTGTAAAACACACCACCTAAGCCTGTTACACGTTTCATAGTAGATTAGTGAAATTAAAAATATAACAATTATAAGGAAAAAGAAATTGTTTAAATCACATTTTAAACAAACATCATTTGATAAAACCTCTGGAGCAATGATTTAAGATAAAAAAAATGATGCTTGCAGTAGTCTTTACAACATTGAATTTATTACTACCTAAAAAAGAATATTACAGTAAGCATTTAAAAAAGCGACTGAAGGAAAAACCAACGTGAGTGTTTCGCTCTCGCGCTCACACTCACACTGATTTTGTGGGCCCACCTGGGATCGAACCAGGCACCCCCTGATTATGAGTCAGATGCTCTAACCGAATGAGCTATAGGCCCTGCTAAAATAATTAGCGAGGGGCAAAAATAAGAATTTCAATGGTTCGAACAAGAAATTTCTTAGAATTTAAATTTTTGCCTACAAACTATCCATCTCAATACTATCAGTATTGATTTCATCCATTTGTGCTTGGATGGCGGCTTCCAATGAGTCCATTGCTTTTTGATCAGAGCTCAATTGATTTTCAACTGCAGTTTCTTCCTGCTGATTCAATTTTGGATCATCATTACAAGCAATTAGCATGGCTGCTAAACTGAATACGGCTATAAACTTTTTCATACTTTTAGGTTTTATTCTTTTTAAATAGCAATGTGCAAATTACAAAAAAATATTTATCTGAGCACAAAATTTTGCCCGAGGTAAACTTTCCTTACCATTTCGTCGTCGGCTAATTCTTGGGCTGTGCCGCCTTTTAAGATCTTGCCTTCAAACAACAAATAAGCTCTATCTACAATTGATAGCGTTTCGTGTACATTGTGATCGGTAATTAAAATACCAATGTTCTTGTGTTTTAACTTGGCTACAATTTGCTGAATATCCTCAACTGCAATTGGATCAATGCCTGCAAAAGGTTCATCCAATAAAATAAAAGTTGGGTTTACTGCCAAGGCCCTGGCAATCTCTGTTCTTCTGCGCTCGCCGCCACTGAGCACATTTCCCATGCTGGTTCTCACTCGGTTCAGACCGAACTCTTCCATCAATGTTTCTAGCTTTTCTGCTTGTTCA
>JBILJL010000326.1:0-3008 GCA_044377255.1 Bacteroidia bacterium | reverse complement strand
CTAATTCTGGCACAACGCCTCCATAAAGTTCATGAATACTTTGCGATGCAACCTTATTGGCAAGAATTTTGCCGTTACAAATTATAGCGGCGGCTGTATCATCGCAGGATGATTCAATAGCTAGAATGATTATATCTTTTTGCAATTTTGCCGACACCAGTATATTTGTTATCTTTCGACACAAAACTACGTTGCTAAAGAAGTTTATCAAAATATCTTATGTATTATCTGCGGGCTTTATTGGTCTGCTGATGCTTTTGTACCTTCTTTTTAATACCCATTCGGTTCAAAATTATGCCATTGGTAAGCTTACAAAATATGTAAATGAAACCTACCATACCCGCATTTCTATTGGGGAAATCAACTATGATGGTTGGACTTATTTCAGTTTAAGGAACATTAATTTTGGGGATCAGAAAAAAGATACAACTTTTTTTGTTGGGAGATTACAATTTAATATTTCTGGTTTAAAATTAGATTCAAGCCATTTCATTTTGCGAGATGTATTGCTCGATGAAGGCCTATGTAAAATTACCACTTATAGAGATAGCACCTATAGTTTTGACGTAATTGACCTTTTTTCTGACCCCAACGATACCATCTCTGACCCAAATGCACCGCCATTTATTCTTGAATTTAAAAATTTGGAGTGTATGGATACCAGGTTTCTTCTGTTCGATTCAACGGGCACTTTTTCCCCTAAGGGTTTTGATTACAACCGAATGAACTTTTACGAAACCAATTTTAGGTCGAATCATTTTAAGTTAATAGATGATTCAATGGTTTTTGATATCAAGAATTTTAGTTGCAAGGAGCAATCTGGATTCGAAATTTTAAGGTTGAAGGCCAATGCTACTATTTGTAAGTCGTTGGTTGAATTCAAAAATTTAGATATGGTTACACCATATAGTCATTTAAAGAATTACTTCAGTTTAACTTCATCATCATGGAAAGATTACGCCAATTTCAATGATAACATTCCAATGAAAATTGTATTGAAAAAGTCGGAATTGGATATGAAAGATATTGCTTTTTTTGTACCAGAATTTGAAGTGTATAAATACCAAGCTGAGGTGAGTGGTTCCATAAAAGGGCCACTGAGTAATTTAACCATGAAGGAAATGTTGCTGAAGATTGGTTTCGAAACTCAATTTTATGGTGATGTTAAAATGATTGGTTTGCCCAATATTGAAGAAACTTTTATGGATATTAAAGCAAATAAGTTTACTTCAAACAGGAATGAATTAGAAATAATTGCAGCTATGGAGATGCCGCAAGAATTAGAAGATTTAGGGAAATTAAAATATAAGGGGCAATTCACAGGGTTTTATAAAGACTTTGTTACCTATGGAATTATTGAAACAGATTTTGGTTCGGCCCAAACTGACTTAAACATGAAGGTAAACGAAAAAACCATGTTGAGCGAATATTCTGGTAAGTTAATCATGAATAACTTTATGTTAGGTGCTTTTCTAAATAACAAAGATTTAGGAATTTTAACTATGGAAGCTTTTGTACAAGGAAGAGGATTTGATTTAAACACCCTTCATACTAAATTCCAAGGCAAGGTTAATGCAATAGGTTATCAAAATTACACCTATAGTAACATTGATTTAAAAGGAAATGTTGCACATAAAAAAATTGATATGCACTTAAATGTGGCAGACACAAATTTGGACATGCTCTCAGATGTAATGATTGATTTATCAGAAGAATATACACATTTTATTGTTGATGGAAATCTGGAAAATGCCAACTTAAAACCTTTGAATTTGAATGACAATAATATTTCATTGGGAACAAGATTTTCTTCAGATTATTATTTGAAAGATTTAGGTAATAGTCATGGTAATATAAGTATAGAGGATTTTCATTATGAAAAATTTGGATACAGTTATAAAATCAACCAATTAAAGCTAGAATCGGAAAATGAGGATGGTGAAAAAATTTCAATCAATGGCGATTTCATACATGGCAATATAAAGGGAGATTATGATATAGGAGAATTGTATGACCAAATAAAGTATTGGAGTTTGAGTTTAGGAGACACTTATTTTAATCCAAAAGTGGCCAAGAAAACTACCCAAAAATTTGAATTAGATTTGAATATATTAACTACAAATTCAATTTCACCATTATTTTTTCCAGGGTTTAATGCCAATAATATTAACCTAGAAGGTTCAGTAAATAGTGATGAAGAGGCATTTGAGTTAGCCGGATATATTGGAAATATAAGATATGACGGATGGGATTTGCTTCAAACCACTTTTAAGATAAATGAACAAAACAAAAACAAGGGTGAATTATTGTTGGGATTTAAAAGCTTTGGTAGGTTAGATACTTTATTGATTGGAGAATTTGCAATGAAATCAAACATGGAAACAGATTTGTGGAAATTGCAATACCAGATTAGAGATACCTTAAGCATGGTATATGGCGAATTTGACCAAGAGCTTATGTTTGAAGAAAACGATTTTTGGATAAATGGCAAAACTTCTTGGTTTCAATCGGGATATTCTAAATGGAATATTTTGCCAGGTAAAACCATTAAGTTAAACAACAAAGATGTTTCATTTGATCAATTAAAATTAACCAATGGAGGCCAAGAATTATTAGTAGATGGAGATTATCAATACTCAGGAAAAAATAAGAACATAAGCGTTAACCTTCAAAATTTGGAGTTGAATACCATCAATCAATTTGTAAAGGAGCTTGGTGTTAATTTGGCAGGAACCGCAGATGGTTATGTTGTTTACAATAATATGGGAAATAGAGATGTTGTTATCTCTAAAATTACTGCTAAAAATCTTAGCCTCGATCAAGATACTTTGGGCGACTTTGATGTAAGTGTTGGCTACCGCGAAAAAGAAGAAGATTTACTCATTGATTTCAGTTCTTTAAAGGGTAAAATAACTAACCTTAAAGGCTCTGGAACCTACGATATAGCTACCCAATACCTAGACCTTGCTATTGATTTTAGTAATTCAAAAATTGTGGCCTTTCAAGCA
>JBILJL010000325.1:0-3017 GCA_044377255.1 Bacteroidia bacterium | reverse complement strand
AAACTTCAGGTGAAAAGATTGTTATTGAAGCTACCGCAGCTGATTTTGAAGGTGAATTTACTTTTGTCACTTTCCCGTATTTAAAACAATCTCGCAAAGGTCCAGAACAAACCGCCAATGATATTGGAACTTATTTGCTAACCAATCTTCCTGAATTAGAAAAATTTGAAGTGGTAAAAGGCTTTTTGAACCTAAGTATTAAACAATCATTTTGGTTAAATTTTATTCAGCATGAAGCCAATACAGCTAACTTTGGTTTTGCACAGCCAAAAAGTAAGGAACCAATTTTAGTTGAATATTCCTCGCCCAATACTAATAAACCTCTGCATTTAGGACATGTGCGCAACAACCTCTTAGGATATTCGGTTTCTGAAATTTTAAAGGCAAATGGCCATTTGGTTTATACTTGTAATTTGGTTAATGACAGGGGAATTCATATCTGTAAAAGTATGTATGCCTGGATAAAATTTGGCAATGGAGAAACACCAGAAAGTACCAAGTTAAAAGGAGATCATTTAGTAGGAAAGTACTATGTAATATTCGACCAACAATACAAAAAGGAAATAGAGCAGTTGAAACTTGGTGGAATGAGTGAAGAAGATGCAGCCAAAAAAGCACCAAGCATTATTGCTGCCCAAGAAATGTTGGTGAAATGGGAGGCCAATGACGCGGAAGTGGTTGGTATATGGAAGATGATGAATGCATGGGTATATGCAGGGTTTGAGGTTACCTACCAAAAAATGGGCGTAAATTTTGATCAATACTATTACGAATCAAATACCTATTTGTTGGGCAAAGAAATTGTACAAGAAGGACTAGATAAAAAGGTGTTTTTTACCAAAGACAATGGCTCTGTTTGGATTGATTTAACCGAAGAAGGCTTGGATCAAAAATTAGTTTTAAGAGGTGATGGAACCTCTGTTTATATTACCCAAGATTTAGGTACTGCTGAAATGAAATATGAGCAATTTCAATGCAATCGTTCCATTTATGTAGTGGGTAATGAGCAAGAATATCATTTTAAGGTTTTACAACAAATTGCCCTCAAGCTTGATAAGCCATATGCTGCTGGTATTTATCATTTAAGTTATGGCATGGTAGAACTACCTCATGGAAAAATGAAAAGTAGGGAAGGTACCGTAGTAGATGCAGATGAGTTAATTGCCGAGATGGAAAATACTGCTGAGGAAACTACAAAAGCATTGGGCAAAATGGAGGGAGAAAGTGAAGAAAACCTCAAAACATTATACCAAACAATTGGCATGGGTGCGCTTAAATATTTTTTATTAAAGGTTGACCCTAAGAAAAAAATGATGTTTAATCCTGAGGATAGTATAGATTTTCAAGGAAATACTGGTCCATTTATTCAATATACATACGCAAGAATACGTTCTATCCTGCGCAATGCAGGCGAATTTCCAAATGGTTTTAATTTAGAAGCAATTAGTCTAAGCAAAGTGGAAAAGGAACTGTTATTAAAGCTCTATCAATACCCTGTAGTCATTCAAGAGGCTGGTAAAGATTTGAGTCCGGGGGTAATTTGCAATTATGTTTATGAATTAGCCAAAAATTATAGCTTGTTTTACCACGACCATACCATTTTAAAAGAGCAAAATTTGGATCAGAAAAACTTAAGACTTAATATATGTAAAATGACCGCTGGTATTATTCAATCTGCCTTTGGTTTATTAGGCATTCATGTGCCAGAAAAGATGTAACATGAAGCATTTTTTTGGGTTAATAAGTTTGCTTTGTCTATTGGTTTCTTGCGATCCAAGCAAGAAATTTATGAAACAAGGAAATGAGCAATTTGAAATTGGTAACATGGATGGCGCGGCTAATTTCTATTACAATGTACTTTTGGTTCAGCCCAATAATTTAGAAGCCCAGCAAGCTTTATCTAAATCTGGTAACCAGGTTTTGCAGGGTAAATTTATGATGTTTAGCAAATACGTGGTGGCCAATGAGGCCGATTTATCTGTTAAACAATACCTCTATTGCAAAAAGTATTTTGATAGGTGCAAAACAGTTGGAGTGTTGCTTGAATGGCCTAGCATGTATGATCCTATTTATGAGGATATCAAAAATGAATACATCAGCAAGAAATACGATGAAGGGATAAAATACATGCGCAATAATAAGTATGCCGAGGCAGAAAAAATGTTTACCGAAATTTCACTCATTGATTCTAGTTATAATAAGGCTACAGCTTTGCGATTGAAAAGTATCATTGAGCCTTTGTTTCAACATGGTATTAAAATGAAAAATGAGGCAAATTACAGAGAGGCTTACAGAGATTTTAATAAGGTGCTAGATTTAGATCCTAGCTATAAAAATGCTGCTGATTTAAGGCAAGAAGTTATTTTGAAAGCCAATGTAGATATTGGTGTAATGCCCGTTCAAAATCAAACAAAGATTCAAGGTTTTGATGTGAGGTTATACCAGTTGTTAGTTTCATCACTGCAACAAAACAAAAGCCCATTCTTAAAAGTAACAGATAGAGGTGGTATGGAAAGTGCCTTGCGCGAACAAGCATTTGGTTTGAAAGATATCGTTGATGCTGAAAGTGCCGCTAAGGTTGGAAAATTGATTGGTATTAATTACGTGTTGCTCACTGCAATGACCGAATTGGTATACGAAGATGAGGGATTATTACTTGATTCTGTTATTGCATACAATGCAGTAACCGAAACAACGCCCTCTAAAAATCCTACCGGTATTCCTCAAACTATTACCCGTTTTAAAAAGGTAAGTTATTTGGATGAACACCAAAAAAGAAAATTAGTTATGACAGTGGCTTACCAATTGGTTTCTACCCAAACGGGACAAATTGTTTCGAGCGAGAGCATAAAAGATGAACTGAGTGATGAGTTTCATTACTGTTCATATGTTGGTAACCTGAATACGCTTTATCCCGAGCTCCCCATTGGAAATACCATGCCACCAAAACCCGCAGAATTCAGAGACCAATTTAATCAGGTGAAAAGAGATATTAGGTCAAAGGAAGATATTACTCG
>JBILJL010000045.1:0-11501 GCA_044377255.1 Bacteroidia bacterium | reverse complement strand
CTTTGAGGTATTGATAGGCATCAGCCTCTATTAATTTAACATTTTCTTTTAGGTGAAGATTAAAATGTTGCTTGGCTATTTCAATAATTACTGGGTCAAAATCTACTAAGTCAATTTGTGCATCTGAGTTAAAATCATTTCGCAAAGTTTCAACAACAGAGCCAGCACCCATGCCAAGAATTAAAATGTTCTTAGATTCCGTAATTAAAGGTATTTCTTGAATGCCTCTTTTTAAAATTTTTTGTAATGAACCAAAAGAGTAATTGCTATGAGAGGAATCTAAAATCTTTTTGCCATTCACTAAATTTACCTCCAGAAGGCCATTTAATGCCGACTTTTGCTTTAGAATATTTTGGGGGAATAAATAACTGAGTAGGTTTCTCATTTGACTGCAATATAATTTATTTCTTCCCTTTCGCGGCTATTTAGCACCTCTCATCAAATATCGGTTTGGATTACCACGTTGTAGGACTTAATTTGGTAGATAATGTTTATCAGATGAGTATATCAAAATGTTTGTTGGGTGGTTTATTTTACATGAGTATTTTAGTTTCTTGCACAGGAACTAAAAAAACAGAACAAACTGAGGCACCTATTGTTCCCATGGAGGATTTTTTTAGGAATCCAACCAATGCTTATTTTGTTCTATCCCCTTCAGGCAATCTCATAGCATTCACCAAACCAATTAATAAAAGAATGAATGTTTTCGTTACAAAAATTGGATCGGGTGATACCTCCCAGGTTACTTTTTTAACAGATAGAGATATTGCTGGATATTTTTGGAAAAGCGACCAACAAATTGTTTACATAAAAGACAATGGGGGTGATGAAAATTTCCATTTGTATGCTGTTGATGTTCAAACCAAAATACAAAAAGACTTAACTCCTTTCCCTAAAGTGAATGTTCAAATAGTAGATGATTTAGAGGATTGTGAGGAAGAGATTTTGATTGGGATGAACAAGGAGAATGCTGAATTATTTGATGTGTATCGCTTGAATATCAGAACAGGCTCTATTTTGATGGAGGCCAAAAATCCAGGAGGCGTTTCAGAATGGATTACCGATCATAAAGGGGTTATCAGAGCTGCCGTTCAATCGGATGGTGTAAATAACGTAATGCTTTATCGCGAGGATGCTAAAACACCTTTTAAACAAGTATTGCGCACCTCATTTAAGGAAAGTGTCAGTCCTTTGTTTTTTACTTTCGATAACAAGTATGTGTATGCTAGCTCAAATTTAAATCGTGATAAAGCGGCTATTGTTAAATTTGATATTGCCAATGGAAAGGAGATGGATGAATTGTTTTCGCATCCAGAAGTAGATGTGGATATGCTAGATTATTCTAGGAAAAGAAAAGTGCTAACAGCTATCAGTTACAATACCTCTAAATTAGAAATGAAATTTCTAGATGTAGTTACGGAGTCTATATACAAAAAGTTGCAAAATAAATTGGGTACAAAGTATGAAATATATATTGCTGGTCATAATCGCAATGAGGATAAATATTTGGTTCGAACCATAAGCGATAGAAGTCTTGGAACCACTTATTTCTATGATGTTGCCAAAGATGAACTTACAAAAATAGCTGATAGAGCGCCTTGGTTAAATGAGGCGCAAATGTGTGAAATGAAACCTATCACCTACAAAACTTTAGATGGTATTTCTATAAATGGGTATTTAACCTTGCCCATTGGTGTAAGCCCTAAAAATTTACCCTTAATAGTAAATCCACATGGTGGTCCTTGGGCCAGAGATGAATGGGGTTGGAATCCAGAAGTACAATTCTTGGCAAATAGAGGTTATGCTGTTCTTCAAATTAATTTTAGGGGTTCAACAGGGTATGGTAGAAAGTTTTGGGAGATGGGCTTTAAGCAATGGGGTAAAACCATCCAAAATGATATAACAGAAGGTGTAAATTGGTTGGTTAAAGAAGGTATTGCTGATCCAAAACGCATAGGAATTTATGGTGGAAGTTACGGGGGCTATGCAACCTTAGCGGGATTAACGTTTACGCCAGATTTATATGCTTGTGGGGTAGATTATGTGGGTGTTTCTAACCTATTTACTTTTATGAAAACAGTTCCACCTTATTGGAAACCTTTTATGCAAATGATGTATGAAATGGTTGGCGATCCCCAAAAGGATTCTGTTTTATTAAGAGATGCTTCGCCTTTATTTCATGTAGATAAAATTAAGGCTCCTTTGTTTATTGCTCAAGGTGCAAATGATCCAAGGGTGAATAAGGCTGAAAGTGATCAAATTGTTGAGGCATTAAAGAAACGTGGGGTGAAGATTGAGTATATGGTTAAAGACAACGAAGGGCATGGCTTTCAAAATGAAGAGAATCAATTTGATTTTTATGGTGCAATGGAAATATTTCTTGCCAAGAATTTGGGTGGCAGAATTCTTGTGAAGAAATCATCAGAATGATTCGGTTAAAAAATATTCATAAAACGTATCATACTGGTAGCAGCAGTTTACACGTGCTTAAAGGCATTGATGTAAGCATTGAATCTGGCGAAATGGTTTCCATTATGGGCTCCTCGGGTAGCGGTAAATCTACCCTGCTAAATATTCTTGGTATTTTAGATGCTTATGATGAAGGCGAATACAGGCTGGGTGGAGAGCTCATTAAAAGTTTAAATGAAAAACATGCTGCACAATTGCGCAATCAATTAATTGGATTTGTTTTTCAATCTTTTAATTTAATTACCTTTAAAAATGCCATGGAGAATGTGGCTTTGCCATTATATTATCAGAACGTAAGTAGAAAAAAAAGAAATGCCATTGCCTTAGAATATTTAGAAAAAGTTGGCTTAAAAGACTGGGCAGAACACATGCCTAATGAATTAAGTGGAGGTCAAAAGCAGCGTGTGGCAATAGCAAGAGCATTGATATCAAAACCAAAATTGATTTTAGCTGATGAACCTACGGGTGCGCTAGATTCACAGACTAGCTTGGAGGTAATGGATTTATTAAAAGACATCAACAAGCAGGGCATTACCGTTGTGATTGTGACCCATGAGCACGATATTGCAGCAATTACCCAAAGAACCATTCAATTAAAAGACGGATTGATTGTTTAACCATGTTTGAAATAGATAAGTGGCAGGAGATATTGGCTAACATTGCCAAAAATAGGTTAAGAACGTTTTTAACTGGTTTTAGTGTGGCTTGGGGAATATTTATGCTCATTGTTTTATTAGGCGCTGGAAATGGTTTAGAAAATGGTGTAAAGAATCAATTTAACAGAGATGCCGTTAACAGTGTTTGGTTAAATGCAGGCAAAACGGCCGAGCCTTATGCAGGTTATCAGGCTGGAAGGGAAATAAAATTTACTAACGACGATTATACTTTAGTGGCCGATAATTATAAAAAGGTAGAACACATGAGTGCACGTATGCACATGTGGGATATTAGCTTGATAAGCCACAAAAGTAAATATGGAAATTTTAATGTAAAAGGAGTTAATCCTGGGATGATATTTCCTGAAAAAATTAATTTGATTAAAGGGAGATTTATCAATGAATTGGATATTATTCAGGTTAGAAAAGTAGCATGTATTGGAAGGAAAATGTTAGAGGAGTTGTTTGTTGGAGAGGAGCCAATTGGGCAAGAGATTAATGTAAATGGCATTTTATTTAAAGTGGTGGGTGTGTTCTACGATGATGGTGGCGATCAAGACAACAGAAGGGCTTATGTTCCGGTAACAACAGCTCAGCGTGCATTTACTGGTAATAATAGGATCGACCAAATTGTGATGAGCATTGATGAAAAAGATATTGAAAACAGTGAAGCCATCACGCAAGATTTACGAGCCATGTTAGCGCAAAGACATCATTTTGACCCAAATGATAAGAAGGCCATTTTTGTTTGGAACAACTTAACAGAATACCGGAAATTAATAGGCTTAATGCAAGGGATTAATTTGTTTATTTGGATTATTGGTATCGGCACCTTGATTGCTGGAATTGTAGGTGTTAGCAATATCATGATGATTGTAGTAAAAGAAAGAACAGTTGAAATTGGTATCCGAAAAGCACTTGGTGCAACCCCATTTAGCATTGTTAGTCTCATTCTTCAAGAGGCTGTTTTTATAACTTCTTTGTTTGGTTATATCGGTTTGATCCTAGGGATTTTTTTATTAGAGGCTTTTAAGAAATACATTCCAGACTCTGATTTTTTTAGGAAGCCGGAAGTGGATTTGAAGGTGGCACTTTATGCCATGTTTTTGTTAGTAATAGCTGGACTTTTGGCAGGATTTTTACCTGCAAAAAGAGCCGCTTTGGTTCAACCTATTGATGCATTAAGAGGAGAGTGACCATGATTGATGCAGATAGAATAAATGAGGTACTACAAACTTTGAGTAAAAATAAACTCAGAACCACACTCACTGCATTTGGTGTGTTTTGGGGTATTTTTATGCTCATCATTATGTTAGGTTCAGGCCAAGGATTACAAAATGGTGTTACCCGTTCATTTGGAGGCTCTGCTACCAATGCAGTGTATATGTGGACACAGCAAACTACCATTCCTTATAAGGGTTTGCCGAGAGGTAGAAATTTTAATTTTTTAGAGGATGATATTCAAGCAATCAAAGACAATGTACCAGAGTTGGATGTGCTAGCTCCATCAGCTCAACTAGGCGGTTACAGAGGAGAAAACAATGTAAGCAGGGGAATTAAAACCGGACCATTTGTGGTGCGTGGAGATTTTCCTGAAAATAGGTTTATTCAAATTTTTAAAATGACTTCTGGCAGGTATTTAAACGATTTAGATATCAGAGAAAAAAGGAAAGTTTGTGTTATTGCACAAAGGGTTTTAGAAGTTTTGTTTAACAAAGGTGAAAATCCTTTGGGAGAGTATATACAAGTTAATGGAACTTACTTTAAAGTAATTGGCACCCTTACTTCCGAAAAATCTGGCGATGATGCCGAAGAGAAAATGCAAACAATTTATATTCCATTTACAACCTTCCAGCAAGCATTTAATTGGGGTGGAAGAATAGGTTGGTTCAGCTTAACTGCCAAGCCACAATATGAAGCTTCTTTGGTGGAAGAAAAGGTCAAAAAATTATTGGCTAAAAGGCATAAAATTTCACCAGGTGATCCTTATGCAATAGGCAGTTGGAATAGTCAGAAAGAATTTGGAAAGATTCAAGGTTTGTTTGGTGGAATTAGCTTGTTGGTTTGGGTAGTTGGCATTGGAACCTTAATGGCAGGAGTTATTGGTGTGAGTAATATCATGCTCATTATTGTAAAAGAAAGAACACGTGAAATTGGCATCAGACGTGCATTAGGGGCTAGTCCGAATTCTATTATGCTACAAATCATTACCGAATCTGTTTTACTAACTTCTCTTGCTGGTTATTTTGGATTAATTGCTGGTGTATTTTTGTTGGAGGGAATCAATGTTGCCATTTCTGGTAAGGATACTGGCATGTTCTACCAACCAGGGGTGCATCTGGTTGTGGTATTAAAAGCTTTGGGAATTTTAATTTTTTGTGGCGCTTTGGCTGGGATCATACCGGCAAGAAAAGCAATTGCCATAAGTACTGTTGATGCATTGAGGTATGAGTAGTTTTTTTGCCACCAAGGCTCCAAGGCACGGAGTTTTGTTTTTTGGTGTTGAGATTATGGGTAAGAATTTTTTTACCACCCAGGCTCCAAGGCATTGAGTTTTTTTTATGTGCGCTAAAGCGATGAGTTTTTTGGATGATTAATTAGGGTATTTGTAAAATAAAAAATATATAAAATGAAAAATATAATTCGAATTGGGTTCTTCTCTTTACTGCTTGTGTTGTTTGTTTACACCATTTGGTTTCTTTATAAGAAATCGGAGCAAAAGCCAATAGTTTATAATACCGTTTCTGTTTCAAAAAACAATGTGGTGCAGAAAACGGTTGCAACTGGTGCAGTGGTGCCGAGGAAGGAGATAAATATTAAGCCGCAGGTTTCTGGAATTATAGAAAAACTATATGTGGTTGCTGGCGAAAAAATTAGGAAGGGCGATATGATTGCTCAAATTAGAATTATACCTAATATGATAAATTTGGCTAACGCAGAAAGTCGCATGAACCGTGCTCAGTTGAGTTATGAAAATGCCAAAATTGATATAGACAGGAATCAAAAGTTATTGGATGCAAAAATGATTTCGTTTTCTGATTACCAGCAAGTGAAATTGGTATATAATAATGCCAAGGAAGAAATGAATGCAGCGGAAAATAATATACAATTAATCAAAGAAGGCGTGAGTAAAAACTCTGGCAAGTCTACCAATACCATTGTGCGTTCAACTATCGACGGTATGATTTTAGACATACCATTAAAGGAAGGCAGCAGTGTAATTGAAAGCAATACTTTTAATGAAGGTTCAACCATTGCCATTGTTGCAGACATGGGAGAGATGATTTTTGAAGGGAAAGTTGATGAGAGTGAAGTAGGCAAAATTAAGCCGGGCATGGATTTAATTTTAACGGTTGGTGCTATTGATACAGATAAATTCGGTGCCATTTTAGAATACATTGCGCCCAAAGGAGTAAAGGAAAATGGAGCTATACAGTTTCAAATCAAGGCAAGGGTAGAACTAAAAAAGAATACCTTTCTGCGCGCGGGATACAGCGCAACAGCAGATATAGTTTTAGCAAGAAAAGACAGCGTTTATACCATTCCAGAATCAGTATTGCAATTTGATAAAACCATTCCATTTGTAGAAGTGGAAACCAAACCACAAACGTTTGAAAAACGAGCCATTAAAACAGGTTTGAGCGATGGCATAAATATAGAAATCATAAGCGGCCTTTCACCATCAGACAAGGTAAAAGATCCCAATATACCGCCAGAGGAGAAGAAGTAGGGGAAGATGAGGTGATGTGGAGAGGGGGAGATGTGGAGATGTGGAGAAGAGGTGATGGATTATTTAGTTATTGCCCGTAGAGACGTCGATTTATCGCGTCTCCTTTTGCGGGTGGTGAGGAAGATGTGGAGAAGGGGGTGATGGATTGTTTAGTTATTGCCCGTAGAGACGTCGATTTATCGCGTCTACTTTTGCTCCAACCACCGTAAAAAAAACCGGGCAAACAGATAACCTAACGTTTCGTTACGGTAGTTTGTTCAATGCGTTTTTCGTAGTTTTTACCTTGGAAGATGCAATTAACATAAATACCAGGCGTATGAATCATATCTGGGTCTAGGGTGCCAGCTTCAACCAATTCTTCTACTTCTGCAATGGTAAATTTACCAGCCATTGCCATCAAAGGATTAAAATTTCTAGAGGTAGCTCTAAAGATTAAATTTCCTTGTGTATCGCCTTTCCATGCTTTTACAATGGCAAAGTTTGATTGAAAGGCATGTTCTAACAAATAGGTTTTTCCATCAAATTCTCGGGTTTCTTTTCCAATGGCCACTTCGGTTCCAACACCGGCAGGGGTAAATATGGCCGGCATTCCATACCCTGTGGCTAAACACCTTGTTGCCAATGTTCCTTGAGGAATAAGTTCAACTTCTAGTTCACCACTCAGTAATTGTCTTTCAAATTCTACATTTTCACCAACATAAGAGGAAATCATTTTCTTCACTTGTTTGGTTTTTAATAATAGGCCAATACCAAAATCATCTACTCCAGCATTATTTGAAATGCAAGTTAAATTTTTGATGCCTTTTTCAACCAAGGCCGAAATACAATTTTCGGGGATTCCGCATAAGCCAAAACCCCCAAGCATAATTACTGCACCATCTTGAATGTTTTGAATAGCCTCTGCAGCATTATTAACAACTTTGTTTAACATATAGTATTTTAATTATTCCACGGCTGCAGCAAGGTCTCTATTGCACAATGCTTCGCAAATGTTTTTCATTTCTTCAATTCCTCCAGCTTTTACAACAGCCTTCCCTTTGTAATGAACCAATAGGGCGCATTGCTCTGCTTGTAATTCGTCGTGTTTACAAATATCAATGAGGCATTCAATTACCCAATCAAAAGTGTTCACTTCATCGTTGTATAGAAGCACTTTATATTCCTCACTTATGTCTTCAAGTAGGTCGGTTTCTTCTTCCTTTATGGTTACTTCTTTTAACATGTATTTCTATTTTACTTTACCTTCTATTTCGGGTTTATTGCTAAATGAAAATTTACTTTCTATTCCTTCCCTCAATCTTTTAATATTGCTTCTGTGGGTATAAATAACCACCAAGGCCATAAGCAGGCAAAAATACATGAAAAAAGTTTCATCTCGACCATATATTGCCATTACATAAATTGGACTAAATAATGTGCCTAAAATAGAGCCCAAAGAAATGTACTTGCTGATCCAAACAATTAGAACAAAAGTAATGGCGCACAATAAGGAAATAGGCCAGCTTACTCCAACCACCATTCCGAGCAAGGTGGCAATTCCTTTTCCACCTTTAAATCCCGCAAAGATTGGAAAAACATGCCCAATCACAGCAACCAACCCGAATAATAATTGGATTTGCCTAAATTCTTGCGTGCCATCTTGTACGTTGGATTGCAAAAACAGGATGCTACTTGCTGCAAGGCCTTTGAAAAAATCTAATAACAGCACAAAAATCCCCGCCTTTTTACCCAAAACCCTTAGGGTATTTGTTGCACCAGCATTTCCACTTCCATGCTCTCTTACATCAACATTGAAAAAGGCTTTTCCAACCCAAACTGCATTTGGAATAGAGCCCAATAAATAGGAGCTTACTAAAGCCATAGCCAAAAATTTTATATCCATATTTATTTCTTTTGTGCGCGAACAAATTTGTTTCTATCCGAAATATTTGCTTGCCTAATTTTATAATCTTCTTTTTCTTTTGAAACCTTATCAATATTTATTTTGATAATTTCATTAAACAAAATATCGGAACTCAATACCGCCATTACACCTTTTTGGTATTTAAAGAAATACCAAGAACCTTGTGGTTGCTGTAAGTATATGATTAAATCATCGCCACCTCGTTTTTTTGTTATTTCAATTTTGCCTTTAATTTTTCTTTCAATTAAGTTTTTGTCTATGCTTCTAAGCCCTATATCACCAGTACTTCCAAAAGACCTAGTTGGTGAATTCCAACCCAAAGTAACATCAGTAAAAAAGAACGTTTTTTGCAAGTCCTCCATATTTTTGCTACTGAGTTCTTCTTCCATATTTTCACTCAAGCGCTTGTATGTTTTTTCATCTACTAATTCGGGAATACTAATTTTTATGACGCGTTTATCAAAATAGTCACTAGAAGCAGCTAACGATTGTTCTACCAAAGAATCTACCATCAATTTCACTGCAGCATTTGGAAGAATCATAGCTACAATCATGCTCAATTTCATGCCAAAAGTTGTATCAGCTAAATTAAAAGTTCCATAACCAGCGCCATTTAAAGAAAATCCTTGGGTATTAAATCCGAAATTGAATTTTCCTTCACCATAAATGATTTTCTTTTTTTCACTCATGGCAATAAAATTACCTCTTTTACCATCGGCAAAAACTTTGTCGTAAGTACCTAACCTAAATTCATCAAACTTATCATTGTAAGTAAAGGTTCCTTCGCATTTAAGTAACTCTTGGTCACTTGTATTTCTTTTGCGAGAGAACAAGGCTGGATAAACATGAGATGAATCTGTGCTCACAAAGAATCCATTGGTTAACACGGCCCTATTTAAGTTAGTTAATGGAGGCGTTAGGTTGATATAAACAGAATCTGGGTTAATGGTTGTAGATGCCTTGAACCAATCTGTTTTAGGTATGAATTGTTCATGCATACCTTTGAAAAAGCCATTGTATTCAAGGTTCTTATTGTAAGAATGTAAAATGGCATTTCCTCGAAATCCAATTTTTGGTCCAACCATAAAATTAATAGAATCAGGAATCAATGTTTTTCCTTCTAAGTATTTTTTATCGGCTACATATATTTGATCTAAATAAAATTTTTGAGGTTTTTTATTGCGGTCGAAATAGGTATAGGTACCAGCGCCAACGCAATCGGTTCGGCCATTAATTTTGATGCTTACCTTTTCAATTTCATGAAATTGGTTAACAGTATCAGATTTAATTTTTGCATTTAACAGCATATCCATTTCAGCATTTTGGCGCAAGGTGGCCTTACCACTATCGGGAAATACTTTGCTATCGGCAATCATGATATAAGGGATTTTTCCTACCTTCATTACATAATCTCCTAGGGTTAAAAATGCAGAGCCTGCCGCAAATTTCAAACTATCTTGCATAGGTTTTTGGCTCAAAAGGTAACTGCCTGCACTGGCACTTTGAGCGTTGGCCGGACCTGTAAATTCAAGTGTTTTGGGTATCATGTCCCATTTTAACTTTTCAAAAGAACCTGTATAGTTATTTAAGATAAAGGTATTGTTTATTCCAGGAAAATTCTTGTAAGTAAACTCCGCATATTTTTGTTCTAGGTTCACATAGGCCTTTACTTTACCTGTAACAAATGCCACCTTGGTAGTGTCTTTTGGGTCCATTTGTTTAAAGATTGCATCTTCTGAAAGGACTTCAACAGGTTTTAACTCAAACATAGAAGCTTCTAATTTACCACCTTCAATATCCATGTTTCCTTTAGCTTTCATAGATTTTGGTGTGAGAATAATAGTGCCGTACAGTTTTGCTCTATCATAGGCAATTTTCATTGGTTCGCCTTTATTGGAAATGAACATGGTATCTTGATAGGGAATCCAATGGGTCATTACATTGGGCGATTTAATTACAGTTGGAAATAGGGATGTTCTGTCATTTTCAAACAGGTGACTATTCGAATTCATTGAGTCGAGCATGAATTCAAATCTGTGAGAGGAAGTTCTTGAGGCCAAGTAGGAGAGGGTTCCATCGCCAATTAGGCCATCGTTACTTAATCTCAAATCCATTATGGCATTGCCTTTACCACCATATAAATGGTATTTAGTTGTTTCGTCATTTGGGATATAGAAGCCCAAAGATTTATCAGGTTGGAGGTAAATTTCTTGGCGCATTTCTGGTAAAATACCTCCCGAAACAAAATTACCTGCGAGGGCTAAAGTATATAGGTTCAAATCTGCTAAACTATCTAAAATAAAAGGGTCTACATCAAAGTAAAACCTGTCTTTGTTGTAGGAGCCTTTCATGGTAGTTTGGTAATCGTAAAAAACTTTTGAACCAACTTCTGAGGTAAATACAGGATATTTTGGGTATCTTTTTCTGCCCGATTTATTATATGGATAATCAATTTCTAAATTACCGTAAATATTTTGAATTACACTTTTTACATGCATCATCATGCCAAGTGAATCATCTGGGTAAAGGAATTTTAAAGAGTCAACATTGTTCAACCTAATTTTAAAACCATTGTAGTCGAACGCAAAATTATTTCCATAGAAATCGGCCATACCCGCCCTTAGTTTACCACTAAAATCCATGGTTCTATTTTTCTTTAGGGTTACTATTTGGCCTTTAGGAATAATGTAAACGTTTTGCGAATCGCTGAAATAAAATTTAGGTACACCTTGAACCACCATAT
>JBILJL010000324.1:0-3030 GCA_044377255.1 Bacteroidia bacterium | reverse complement strand
ATCAATTTCAATTACTTGATCAAAATACAATTCTGGGTTGGCATATACTTCTGGGTCGCCAGTTAAATGGCCTTTGATGCCATTTGCTAAATCGGCTACTTCATTTCTGCCAGTTGAACGCAGGTATCTTTCCATACTTTCATCGTAACCAAAAGTAGAGGTTGTTGCACCAATTTCGGCTCCCATATTACAAATGGTTCCTTTGCCTGTGCAACTCATGTTGATAGCACCATCGCCAAAATATTCAACAATAGCGCCAGTTCCACCTTTAACGGTTAAGATACCAGCCACTTTTAAAATAACATCCTTAGGGGCAGTCCATCCGTTTAATTTTCCGGTAAGTTTGATCCCAATTAGTTTCGGGAATTTAAGTTCCCAAGGTAAGCCTGCCATTACATCACAAGCATCGGCACCACCAACACCAATGGCCAACATACCTAAACCACCTGCATTTACTGTGTGGGAGTCGGTACCAATCATCATTCCACCTGGAAATGCATAATTTTCTAAAACCACTTGGTGAATAATACCCGCACCTGGTTTCCAAAAACCAATACCATATTTATTAGAAACAGAGGCCAAGAAATCATATACTTCTTTGCTTTCTTTATTGGCATAAGCCAAATCATCTTTTGCACCAACTTTAGCAGTAATTAAGTGATCGCAATGAACAGTGGAAGGCACAGCCACTTTTGGCCTACCTGCTTGCATAAATTGTAATAAGGCCATTTGGGCGGTTGCATCTTGCATGGCAACTCTATCTGGACCAAAATCCACGTAACTTTTTCCTCTTTCGTAAGTTTGGGTAGCGTTTCCTTCAGTAAGGTGGCTGTATAATATCTTTTCGGACAAAGTAAGTGGTTTGTTTACCACTTTACGGGCAGCTTCAATGCGCTCTCCCATGCGGGTATAAACCGCTTTGATCATTTCAAAATCAAACATATTGTATTATTTATAATTAATAGAACAATTAACTGGCTAAATAGATTGAATTGGATCAAACAGCTTAACCTTAAAACTTGCCGCAAATTAACTTATTCTTTCCGAAAATGATGGAGAAAAGCGAATATCTTTGTTAAATTAATATGCCTGATATTGAATGAAATAGAAAAAATAACCCGCGAATTGATTTTGCAGGATTTTGATCTCAGTGTTTCTATGGAACGAGAAGCTGTAATAGAGGCACTTAGATTGGCTATTGTATATTTGCTCATTCACAACCTAGAAAAGCTATGGAACATTCTCTATAAAATTGATGTAAATGAGAAAAAAGTAAAGGCCTTATTTGAAAAAAATAAGCCCGAGGAAATAGCGCCAGAAATGGCAAAACTCATTTACGAGCGATTAGAGCAAAAGGCCAAAACACGTGTGAAATATAGGGACTTTGGGAAACAATCTACCTCAAAATAATTCTTTCGAATGATTTATCGGTTTTAATTTTAATGGTGCCTACTGCAAAGTTGCGCTCATTAAGCTTATAAGATTTGCCATCAATTACTGCTTCTTGGCATTCAAATGGAACACCATGAAATACCACCTTGTAACTAGAATAAGTGGTTTCATAATTTCCTTCTTCCAAGATTTGAGATACAATTAAATTCTTGGCATTGCCAGATACATAAAACCTTCTTTGGTTAAAGATACCTGCTTTATAACCATAGTTGTCATTGGCATCTTCATACAAAATACTCAAAACATTGTTCTCGTTTGTGTAGTAAATATTTAAAGTGAGCTCAGTAATTTCAAATTCACCTACATATTGCATTTTTGGGTAATAAGGAATTACAGCTCCTGCCCGAACCAAGACAGGAATTCTATCTATAGGGCACGTAATGGTATATTCATTTCCACCCTTGTATGCATAATCGTTCCATAGATGATACCAATTTCCCTTTGGTACGTAAACTTTTCTTTCATTCGCACCCGGACTCAATACTGGGCAAATTAAAAGGTGGTCGCCAAAGCCAAATTCATCCATGCGGTTTAATGTCTCGGGGTCGGTTTGATCCATCAACGACATAGGTCTGATTATTGGCGTTCCATAATTGGTATGCTGCCAAAAAGCAGTATAAATATAGGGCAATAATTGGTAGCGTAAGTGCAAAAATTTCTTAATGATAAACTCATATTTGGTTCCAAAACTCCATGGCTCTTGTTCAAATTTTGTTTCATTGCCCGCACTATGAGTTCTAAAGAAAGTATGGAAAGTGGCTAGCTGAACCCAGCGGGTATATAATTCTCCATCTGGCTCTCCAATAAAGCCGCCAACATCACTGCCAGAAAAGGATACACCAGATACCGCCAATCGCTGACATTGAACATTGGCTATCCATAAATGTTCCCAAGTAGCTGAGTTATCGCCTGTCCAAACACTCGAATAACGTTGTAAGCCACTATAGCCCGAACGGGTAATTACAAATGGTCTGTTGGGCATCATAAATTTGCGCAAGCCATGGTAGGTGGCTCTAGCCATTTGCATGCCATAAATATTATGTGCCTTTCTATGGCTGCAAGGGTTGCCATCATAATCATGGCGTACATCTTCAGGAAATGTACCTATTTCAAAAACCGCAGGTTCATTCATATCGTTCCAAACGCCTTTTACGCCGGTATCAATCAGCTCTTTAAACAATGAACTCCACCATTCTCTTACCAAAGGGTTGGTATAATCTGGGAAATGGCATTTACCTGGCCAAACATCTCCCTCCATTAGGGTTCCATCGGCACGTTTGCAGAAATAATCGTATAAAATACCTTGTTTCCAAACCTCGTAATCTTTGTCTATTTTAATGCCTGGGTCAATAATTACAACCGTTTTGAACCCATTTTCGGCTAAGTCGCCAATCAATTTTTTGGGTTCAGGAAAATGTTCTTTGCTCCAAGTAAAACACCTAAAGCCTTCCATGTAATCTATATCAAGATATATTACATCACAAGGGATTTTTCGCTTTCTAAATTCGTTGGTAATCTCTCTAACTTTGCTCTCTGGATAGTAGCTCCATTTACATTGGTGATAGCCCAAAGCCCACA
>JBILJL010000323.1:0-3037 GCA_044377255.1 Bacteroidia bacterium | reverse complement strand
AGATTAATATGGTAGCAGGAAGCTATAGGAATATTAAAATAACAACCCCAGAAGACATGCTTGTTGCAATCGCCTTTTTAAACGAAAATTAAAAGATACCTTGGGCCAATAAATAAGGCACTATCAACCATAGTAAACCTTTAATTAGAAAGAAAACAAACCCCATTAAGCCCATTCTTCTAAACCAAAATTTAAATGTATTTCTTCCTTTAATGCTTACTGGGCATTCCAATGGTTTGTCTTGAATGTTTTTGCTTGTTTCCATTATTATAATAACACCGCAAAAATAGTTTAGTTTTTGAGTTCGCCAAACCTTACAATTTAAATATACAGAAAGTTTACCGAACTAGCCCTATTTCTTGGGATATCGATAGATTATTACTTGGTTCTTGTTGATATCATAATTACGAACAACGGCCAGCTCATTGCCATTGGCATCCAAATCAAAACCCAATACATCACAATTTTGCATTTCGCAATAAGGTTTTAAAATAGCGTTCATTTGCAGTTTTTTAATTCTGCTGTATAGGTTGTCATTGTCAACACAATAATTATCTAAATTCAATGCTTCATAATTCCCCATTTGAACCTCGTTAAAAATAGTCGTTCCTTGAGAATCAAAGATGGTCATTTGGTTAATTGATTCCTCCTGCACATTTGCTCCTCCTTTCTTTACATTGGTGATAATTTGAGTCCCTTTGTGATATATTACAGGTGGCGCTGGCACTGATAATCCATCATTTTGAACCAACTTATATTTATCATTATTAATTATCTCGAATTCCTTATGCCAAAACAAATTCATCACACTTGAGTTTGAGTTCATTCCGTAATTGGCAACCATGAAGCCAGTTTTTCCATTTTTTTGGATCAAACAGCTAACAACAAAACTTTGCAATGCTGGATTTAAACTAAAGGATGCACCTTTACCAAGCATTTGCACATTAGGCATTAAAAAATTATCTAAAAGTAATTCCCTGAACAATTGAAAATCCTCATCATAAAAGGCAATATGGTAAGCAATGGCACTCGGATCGTATTCAGAATTTGCGCCTTTTCTAGCTAAAATAAAATACCCCATACTTTCACCTACCATAGACCACTGCCCAACAAAATTCATTTTCTCCACTGGATTTGCGCTTGGAAGCATGATATCAACCTCGCTAAGTATGCCCTCCTGACCATTTAATATATTAATTTTAAAAACATGTAATTGATCATGACCATCGTAAACCTCAAAGATCATTATTCCTTGAGCAGTAAAATGAATTTCACTCACCAAATCTTGGTTCAAACCGATGCTTTCAAGGTCGAATTTTTTATTGGCAACTTCCCTTCCTGTAAAATCCATTACCTTAACTTGGTACTTTGTATTTAATCTATCCACTAAGAATAAATTATTTTTTGTTGCATAAACAGTTAAAATACCGCTAGTATTTACTTTGAAATTGGCGCGTTTTGTTAGGTCTTTGCTGTAATAAAATAAATTATTCTGAACTGTTGCATTTGAACCCAACGCCTCATTTCTGTCTTTAAATTTATTAAATAATAAAATAAAACCGTTTTCTCCAAGGTTGAAATATTGATTGCAATAACCGCCTGCAGACTGTTTGTCTAGTATAATTTTTGATTGAGAATATGATGAAAAGGAGGTGCCTAGTAATATAAATGAGATGAAAATATATATTTTATTTCGATTCATAGTTATATTAATATTGATGATATCAAAGATGTATGATATGAATAATATATTTAATGCCTAACCCAATACATTTTACACATTAATTGCTGTCTTGTATGCTAATTCATTCAGCTAAAGATTCTAAGATTTTCTTTTTAACAACCAATTGCTAGAAGGATTTTCTGTTACTTTAGATGTTTTACCCTCATATTGAAAAAATAAATCACCTGCACTGTATGCCGCAGCAGCATTGATATTTGATGAGTTTGACTTAAGCATTTCTGGTTCAAAATACTTTTCAATGAACTTGGTATCAAAATCACCTTTAATGAAAGCCTCATGGTGCATTACAAAATTACCAAAACTTAGGGTTGTTTCAATTCCGCTGATCCTATAATCAGCAATGGCTCTAATCATTCGCTGAATGGCCTCTTCTCTTGTGGCTCCAAATGTAATCAGCTTTGCAATCATTGGGTCGTATTGGATAGGTATTTCCATTCCGGCCTCAAAGCTGTCTTCAACCCTAACGCCATAACCTTGAGGTATCTTGTAGGTATTTAACTTACCAATGTCGGGTAAAAAATTATTCATTGGATCTTCGGCACAAACGCGCAACTCTATTGAGTGGCCATGAATATGAAGATCCTTTTGCTCATATCCTAGTTTTTCACCCATAGCAATCCTAATTTGCTCCTTAACTAGGTCTAATCCAACAATTTGCTCCGTAACAGGATGCTCAACTTGCAAGCGGGTGTTCATTTCTAGAAAATAGAAATTCAATTCATGGTCAACCAGAAATTCAACTGTACCCGCGCTAAAATAATGAGAAGCTTTAGCCACGTTTACTGCTGCTTCACCCATAAGTTTTCTAACTTCAGGAGTTAAGCAACTCGATGGGGCTTCCTCCACTAATTTTTGGTGCCTTCTTTGAATACTGCATTCGCGTTCAAAAAGATAAACCACATTTCCATGTTGGTCGCCCAATATCTGTATTTCAATGTGTTTGGGCGAACCAACAAATTTTTCGATAAAAACAGCATCATCACCAAAGGAGGCCAATGCTTCTGATTGGGCCATTTTAATTGCCTCCTCAAACTCTTCTGATGCATTAACTGCACGCATGCCTTTTCCACCACCCCCAGCAGAGGCTTTCACTAAAACTGGGTAACCAATACTTTCTGCAATTTTTTTAGCCTCTGCAATGTCTCTCAGAGCTTCTTGCGTTCCCGGCACCAAAGGGACGTTAAACCTAGATACAGCTTGCTTTGCACCTATTTTACTACCCATTATCTCCATGCTTTCAGCTGAGGGGCCTATAAATATTAAGCCTGCATTCTTTACATTTCGGGCAAAACT
>JBILJL010000044.1:0-11583 GCA_044377255.1 Bacteroidia bacterium | reverse complement strand
CCAATGGCATCTGCAACAGCTGCAACTACTTCTAAAACAAAGCAGCAACGGTTTTCCATTTTACCACTAAAAGTAAACCAACCAAGAGTGCTATTATAAGCATAGCTATTTTCATATTAAATTTTAATTTGTTGTTGTTTGTGCTATCAATAAAACACTTCTTTTATAAATGAATTGTTGATTGATAATTGTTTTAAAATTCCTTGCCATCTCGCTAAGGTTAAGAAGTAAATTGAATGTTGAATTACATCATTAGAAAACATAATAGCACTAATATCCTTAGTGCTTTTATGAATTAAAATTTTGCTAACATTAAGCTTTGTGACTTTTAACCACTTCTTTTTGTGCCTCATGGGCAACAGCTGAATGGTTTTGCGCTTCTAGAGTGCTTTTAGCCGCTTTCTCCTGGTTGCCGCTTTCTTGGTGCTTTGCAGCCTCTAAATGACTCTTAGCCGCCGCTTCAAAATGCGATGCTGCTTTTTTGTGATGGTCAATTCCTTTTTGATGATCAACAGAATTTTTTACTGCATGATCTTTGTTACTTGAAGTTTCAAAAGTTTTCATTGCGATTTTTTTTTATTGTGAATGAATTTTCACAACACCACAAAGGTGCAACTCCCCCAATCCTCTTTACTTATAAAATTAGTACAATATGTTATATCATTCTCACAAGCGAAATTTAAATTCTAAATTCTGAATTCTGAATTAAAAAACTCTTCATTCTTCACTCTTAATTCTTCACTCTTACCTGAGCTTGCCGAAGGGCCTCATCACCAAATTCCCCAACCTAAAGGTTGGGGCTTGTTTTCCTTCTCCCTATCTCCAAATCTTCTTCACCAAACCTTGCAACACATTCCCAGGACCACATTCTATAAACTCAGTAGCGCCATCTGCTACCATGGCCTGAACCGATTGCGTCCATTTTACGGGTGCGGTGAGCTGCGAAACCAAATTCTTCTTGATCTCATTTACATCGCTTACCGCAGTTGCAACATAGTTTTGGTAAACCACGCAAATAGGAGGGTGGAAGTGGGTTGCTTCAATGGCTGCCTCTAATTCTACTCTTGCTGGCTCCATAAAAGGCGAGTGGAAAGCTCCACCAACTTGTAAAACCAAAGCACGTTTGGCACCAGCTGCTTTTAACAATTCGCAGGCCTTGTTTACGCCATCTATACTTCCAGAGATTACTAGTTGTCCCGGACAATTATAATTAGCAGCCACAACAATACCCTCTGTAACGGTAGCGCATATTTCAACTACTTTTTCATCATCCATTCCCAAAACTGCGGCCATGGTTGAAGGTTCTATTTCGCAAGCTTTTTGCATAGCCATGGCACGTGCATACACCAAGCGCAAACCATCTTCAAATGACAGGGTTTTGTTGGCCACTAAGGCCGAGAATTCACCCAAACTATGACCAGCAACCATATCTGGTGCAAAATCATCTAGGGTCAGCGCTTTGATAACAGAATGTAAAAACACAGCAGGCTGTGTAACCCTTGTCTGGCGTAAATCTTCATCGGTTCCAGAAAACATGATATCAGTTATCCTAAAGCCCAAAATCTCATTGGCTTTTTCAAACAAATCTTTAGCTACCTCATTACTTTCATATAAATCCTTCCCCATCCCCACAAATTGGGCACCTTGCCCCGGAAAAATGTATGCTTTGCTCATATTTTTTTGATTATTAAGTGGTCAAATATAATTCAGAATTCTGAATTCAAAGAAGAGGCGCAGTTTTATTTGATACTCAAAGCACCCGACGGACATTTGCCAACCGCGCTCACAATGTCTTCTGTGCTGCCATTCTCAACTTTGATCCAAGGTTGACTTTTCGGTTGAAAAACAGCAGATAAATTTTTAACGCAATTGCCAGAATGAATGCATTTTCCAGATTGCCAAACAACGTTAATTTCTCCGTTCGAATACTCTTTAGTTAGGTTATTTTTATCCATGATGGGTACAATTATTGAAGGAAGAATTTATTTTGGATTTACTATCGATAGCGTTAAATAATCCTTCTTGAGCGATATAGATTGGAATAAATAAAGGTGATTTTACGTCGCCTTTTAACCCAAAATTCAAACTGCCACTGTGCTCTTTTTTTGCTACATTTCTTGTGATAGTTTTAGTTATATTGACTTTAAAAATTTAATCGTTCATGAATTCAAGCGGAAGCCAATCAATAACGGTTCCGTTGCAGTCTGGCGCATTGGGACAACAAATAAATTCGAAATCATTGTGCTTACCCCTCCTTTAGGAAAAGGAGACGAGATAAATCGACGTATCTACGGGTTGGTTAACTCCACATTAACACTCCATCCGCTAGCTAACGGACAAACTAAATCTCCACATCACCCCATTTACCTCCTCATCTCTCAAACCTCGGAAACAGCACCCCCAACTTCAACCACACTTCCCAAACTTGTTGAGATAAAAACATAACTGTAGAATAAGTTATTAAAACAACATGCCCAACCTTTGGCAACCAAGGCTTCGAAGCAAATGCCAACCTCACCTTGTTCCAATAAATAGGCAAACAAATACCCGCAGTTATTGCATACCATATCCCAAAATGCCTATTCGTAAATCCATGAAAATACGCATGCTGACTCATCACCAAACTCCACGAAATGGCAGCGAAGAATAAGGCCCAATTTATTTGGTAAAGCTTTGGATAGTCTTTTTTAAATTGGTCTTTACATAGGTAAAATATTACAAGCACGGCCCAGCCCGGAAACAGGTAATAACGCTCCATGCGGTTGAACCAGTCGAACGGAATTTGCCAAAAATCTATCCAAGTGTATTTGTGAAAAGTATTGATATAGCCTTCCGTATCTGCGCCGGTTACCCTAAACCTTAGGGCACGCAACATGTCATCAATAGCCAATTGCAGGCTGTTAAAGTGTATGGCGTTTTGAACCATGTGCAAGGTAAAGCCAAAAAATACCATAAAGGCGGCTGTAATAGTGGTGAATGAAAATACCCGTTTCTGATAGATCCAACTAAAGCCCAAAGTGGCTATGCCCAAATATACGGGTTGCTCAAAACTAATATTAACTTCTAAAACCATAATAAACAATAGGAGAGCCCATAGGCCGTTTCTAGTTCTGCCCGATTCATGATAAAGATAAAGGCCATAGACATACAACCATTTCAATAATTCACCATACAGGTGCTGGTGTAAATTGTCGGCATAACAAATAAAGTAGTTTGCCAACCACAAGCAAGCGGCCCCAATCGTCGCTTTCTTTTCGTCTTTTATTAGTTGGTTCAAAACGTAAAAAATGAAAAAGAAAAAAAACATGGATAATACTATTGGCACAATGCGCAATACCAATTCACTCTTGGTTTCAAACACCACTGCATACACTCCAGCCAAAATATTGGGCAAGGGTGGGTAATGCGTATAAATAGATATATAGTAACTTGTATCTCCCGGAAAATAATCGTGTACGGGCAAAAAACTGGTTTGGGTAAAACCAGAATCTAAAAAATAATGCGCAGAAGAGAGCGTGTTTTTATCACTAAACCCATCGCCATAAACACCATTGCGCGCCCTCTCCGAATTAAATACTGTAATATTTATTGCCCTAAATCCTACTATGGTAAATACCAAAACAAATAGGACCCACCTAATATTTCTGAGTTTTTTATTCATGCAAAATGTTTTTTAAAATTAAATCTAATTTAGGTTCAACCATTGCCATGCTCATGTTTTTCATACAAAAATTATCCCCACCACAAGGCACCACATCACTGTGATGTATGCATGGCGAACAATGGGTTTGTAAATAAATAAACTGGTGCTGTGGATGCAAATCGAACCTAAATCTTTGTATGGGATTAATTGGACCCCAGAATGAAAGCGTTGGCAATCCGGCTTTAATAGCCATGTGAAATGGTGCGCTGTCTATGCTAATCATGGCCACGCACTGGTATTGCAAAAACGAATAATACTCCGCAAAATTCAATTTGCCTGCTATGTTTTTTACCCTGGGCTCACCATGCAATCCATAATTTTTTATAAAATCTTCATTGCTCGCATAATCGCTGGGAGCACCTGTAAAAACAATGTTATATGCACTCTTCAACAACAGGCTCCTAACAATTTCATGCAACAAACTTGCCGGTATCTTCCGCAAATCTCCGCCCAACTCACTGCAAGTATTATTGATTGCAATACTGTTTGAATCAAACAAATTTGGTGTTCTAGGATTCTGCATTTCATACCTAGCAATTTCTTGCACGCCCATAGCCATCACCAACTTTTCATAGTTTTGGTAAACGGTAATAAACTGGTTAAAAAATATATTGTGTGTGTTGAGGTAATTCCTAAAATGTACCTTGTTCAATTGAAAACCAAAGCGGTTTCTAGCCATGGTCCACGCGCTAAACAGCGTAGTGAGCACAGAGTATACTTCCATATCTAATACCCATAAATTAGGCATTTTAATGGCCTTAAGCAAGCTGCTTATGCCTGATCCAACCATGTGCAAAATATTGCTGTCGTTGTTTACCCAAATTTCATCAAATAAATGCAGCGGCTCCACACCGGCTGCCACGCCTTTGCCACACAACAAAATTAACCTAGCTTCTGGGTACTTTTTTTTGAGGCTGTAGAGACTATCTGCCGCCATCAACACACTGCCAAGGCCCACCATTTTAATCACCAATATGTTTTCTGGAGCCTTGCTTAAACTATGATTGCGTTTTAATAAAATCCCCAAACCTCTTACCAATAGCACGTTTACAGCCACCAAGGCTTTGCCAATATAACCGTCTATCCACTGTTTTAACTTAAGGTTCATTTAGCTGGCAATATAATAAACTCTCATTAATACGCTAAATGCCAAATAAAATCATGGCTTTTTATACAAGCGCACCCACGCATATCCCGCTTTTTCTTCATGCGCTAAAACCAATTTTTGCTGAACCAATAAGCTATCAAATGCTGCCTCATATTCATTGGGCGCCTGCAAATAATACACGTTGCTGCTATCATTTAATTGTGAGCTCAAATTGGGCACCGGATTATTCACAAAACCTGCATAAGGGTTGTTTAAATTCACCAACATCAAAAACGGCGCATACAGTTGCGCATTGCATGGGTTTTGTTCCAAATACTGTACCATCCCAACTTGTGCTTGGAGCAATTGGGTATAGCTCAATTCGGTATCGCCATACTTGGTATTGTTGATACTCAAATTAATATTTAACCATCCATAAACACCAATAAGGAATAGGGGAAAGTACCAAGAAAATTTTTCACGAAAGTTGCCAAAAAACATAGCCGTTGCCATCATCAGCAAGGGAATGGCTCCCAATATATATCGGTTCGAAAAGAAATTAATAGCCGCAAATACCATAAACCCAAATGCAAATAGCAGTATGCCATTTACCTTTATCCACTGCGTTTTAGTTAACTTATTTTGGTTTTGGATCAAACCAACCACAGCTGCCATTGCCGCCAGTAAATAATATACTTTCCTGCCTTGGTCTTTAAACAAAATACCTTTGGCTATATCAAATTTATAACTAAACTCTTGCAGGTTTATCCAATTACTATGCCTAGGAAAAAGGTACCAGCCCATGTTTACTTTTTGCAAAATAAAGAATCCTATTCCCAACAAAAATGCACCCACAATCCAGGCTATTTTTATCCAAAAAACTTTGCTTCCTTCTTTCAATACCACAAATTCTATCAAAGTCAAAATGCCAAAACATGGAATCAAGGTATAGGCGCTTTCTTTACTCCACAAAGCCATGAGCGTTACTGCACCAAAAGCCAACCAACGTTTTTCAAAGTAAAAATAGAAGCTCCAAACAAATAACAACCCCAACCAAACTTCTATCAGCATGTAAGTACTTTGCGTTAAAAATATGGGCTGAACCAACACCAATAATGCAGCCATTAAAGCCGTGAAACTAACCTGAGTCCACTTTAAAACCACATAATAAACGCTCACCACTAAACCAATGGAAATCAACAAAGGAAACAAATGCGCCTTAAACAAACTATACCCAAACACCTTCACCCAACTCGACGCCAAAAAATAAAACAACAAAGGATGGCCGGTATACAACTCAGCCTCAATACTCCCCGGCATCACCGATGGACCCACCTCAGCCATGGTCCTAATAGCAGGCATATACACCCATGCCTCATCCCAAAAAAACGGCAACCCCAAAGCCTCCCATTTAAAAACAACAAAGGCAACGATGGCTATTATTAAAATACAAAAATTCCTATCTTTCCTCATAATTTTCTTTATACCTCATGTACGGGCGAAAAATCTTTCGCCCTTTTCCTATTAAGCCAAATCTTTCTTTAAACGATATCTCCTTCGTTCCCCGAAACATTCATCGTAAAAGAAAAACCTCCTTTAACCGCAATTTTCTTACCGCAAAAGGGCGAAAAATTTTTCGCCCCTAGGCCTTTCTCCCTATCGAAATTTATGTACGGGCGAATCCGACGGTTGGCGGACGCCCTCATCCTTTTAAGGCAAATTATCATTCTATGATAACAACAACATCATCCTGTTCAATCAAGACCCCATCCTTCAAAAGCACCCCACTCACAACTCCCGTCCTCGAGGCCACAACCGTACTCTCCATCTTCATAGCTTCAATCGTAAACAACGGTGTATTCTTCTCAACCTTATCACCAACCTTAACCATTACTTTCGATAGCCTGCCTTGCAAAGGAGATCCAACCTCATTTTCGTGACTCACCTTTTTATTGGTAGCCTTGGTGCCTACAAACTTTGTATCTACTACTTCAATACTTCTGGTTTGCCCGTTGAGTCTAAAGAATATCAAACGTTTGCCATCGCCTTCATCAATTACATTCAACATCCTAATCAAAATGTTTTTACCCGGCGAGAGTTCTATCAAGGTTTCTTCATTGTTTTTCAATCCATAGAAAAAGGCTAGGGTAGGCATGTGCCACAAGGGACCAAATTTCTCTCTTTGCTTGGCGTAGTCTTCAAATACTTTTGGGTAAAACAAATAACTCAAGCAATCCAAAATGGTATGATCCATACCAAACTTAGCCTGAAATTCTTCAAAGGCCTTGTCAAAATCAATTGGCGCTAGATGCTCATTGGGCCTGCCTGTATAAGCTGTTTTGCCTTTGAGTATTTTCTTCGATAATTCCGCAGGAAATCCTCCTGGGTTCATACCCAACTCACCTTGAAACAACTCAATTACACTATCAGGAAACGAAATGCTATCTCCCTTTTCTAAGATATCTGCTGCACTGTAATTATTGGCTGTCATAAATAAGGCCATATCACCAACTACTTTTGAAGATGGTGTTACTTTAACAATATCACCAAACAACAGATTGGCTTCAACATAATTTTGCTTGATGGTTTCAAACTTGTCTTCTAAGCCCAAACTCCTGGCCTGTGGCCTCAGGTTAGAATATTGTCCACCCGGTATTTCATGGTCGTAAACTTCTGCAGTCCCTCCTTTGAGCTCGTGTTCAAACGGATAATAAAACTCCCTTACGGCTTCCCAATAATTAGAAAAATCATTCAAGGAATTCAAGTTCATTTTTTGCTCGCGTTCCTGACCATGCATCATGGCCACTATAGAATTGAAATTGGGTTGAGAAGTTAAGCCGCTCATGCTGGCCAATGCCACATCTACAATATCAACACCCGCTTCAATGGCTTTTAAATAGGTTGCCGGCTGTATGCTGCTGGTATCATGGGTATGCAGGTGTATAGGTAAATCAACTACCTTTTTCAATTCAGTAATCAAGGTTGCGGCTTGAAAGGGTTTTAACAATCCTGCCATGTCTTTTATGCCCAAAATATGCGCGCCTGCATCTTCCAATTGCCTAGCCAAATCCAAGTAATATTGGAGGTTAAATTTATGGTTCTTCTTAGGATCCATAAAATCTCCGGTATAACAAATGCAAGCTTCTGCCAATCCCAGTGTTCTTTCATTCACGGCCTTTATGCTCACCCGCATGCCTTCTATCCAATTCAACGAATCAAATATTCTAAACAAGTCGATGCCATTTTTGCTACTTTCTTCTATAAAACGCTCCACCAAATTATCAGGATAAGCTTTATAACCCACCGCGTTCGATCCCCTAATCAACATCTGAAACAAAATATTAGGCACTGCTTCCCTCAATAATTGCAATCGTTTCCAGGGATTCTCATGTAAAAACCTAAGCGTTACGTCAAAGGTGGCGCCGCCCCACATTTCCAATGAAAATATCTCGGGGTTGTTCTTGGCATAAGATTCCGCTACCTTCAGAATATCCAAGGTACGCATCCTAGTTGCCAACAAACTTTGGTGTGCATCTCGCCAAGTACAATCTGTATATTGTATAGCTTTTTCTGCTTTCAATTGTTGTATAAACTTAACCCTTCCCAACTCAAGTAAAGCATCTTTACTTCCTTTTGGGTAGGCATCGTATTTGTTAAAATCTGGCACCACCGGATTCCTAAAAATCTTTGTGTTATCAACTTTTTTTACGTCGGGGTTGCCATTCACAGTTATATCTGCAATATACATTAAGGCTTTAGTGCCTCTGTCCAGTTTCTTTGTAAATTTGAACAGCTCAGGATGCGAATCAATAAAGTTAACTGTGGTTTTACCTTCTAAAAATATAGGATGCTTCAATACATTTTCTAAGAAGCTAATATTGGTTTTAACGCCCCTAATTCTAAACTCCTTCAACACCCGTTGCAAACGCTCCGAGGCTTCAAATAAATTCCTTCCGGTAGCTGTAATTTTTACCAACAACGAATCAAAGAAAGGCGAAATTTTCACATTCGAATAAGCACTACCTTCATCCAATCGAATGCCTGGTCCACCCGCATTTCTGTATGCTATTATAGTGCCATGGTCCGGTTTGAACCCATTCGCTGGATCCTCTGTAGTAATCCTTACCTGCACCGCAAATCCATCTACCTTAATCGACTCTTGGTCTTTGATATTGATCATGGCCGAATCCAATGCATAACCTTCTGCAATGCGTATCTGGTTCTTTACTATATCAATACCCGTTACAGCTTCCGTAACAGTATGTTCAACTTGTATGCGTGGGTTCACTTCAATAAAGAAAATGTTCTCTTCTTTGTCTACCAAAAACTCAACAGTACCTACATTGTTATAATTTACTTCCTTGCAAATTTTCAAGGCATAAGCATGCAAGGCACTCCTTGTTTCTTCTTTTATAGAAGGTGCTGGTGCCATTTCTACTACTTTCTGGAACCTCCTTTGTACCGAGCAATCTCTTTCATGCAAGTGAATCAAATTGCCATGATGGTCGCCCATAATTTGCACTTCAATATGCCTTGGTTGGTCAATAAATTTTTCTATAAACAAGGTATCATCTCCAAAAGCAACTTTTGCTTCGTTCTTGGCTTCATTGAAATTCTTTTCTAAATCTGCCTCCTGCCTCACTACGCGCATGCCTCGTCCGCCGCCACCTGCAGCGGCTTTCACCATTACCGGGAAGCCTATTTTTTTTGCTTCAACCAAGGCCGTAGCAAAATCTATGAGGTCAACTTCACTGTCTTGTATAATGGGAACTTGTGCCCTAATGGCAACTTTCTTGGCCAATACTTTATCGCCCAATTGCTTCATCACAGTTGGGTCGGGACCAATAAAAATAATGCCTTCTTCTTTGCAGCGTTGTGCAAAAAGGGAGTTCTCACTCAAAAATCCATAACCCGGATGTATGGCATCCACTTGGTTACTTTTAGCCACATGAATAATCTCTTCAATATCCAAATAAGGCTTTAAGGGATCAGTTTCTTTGCCTATCTGGTAGCTTTGATCGGCCTTATACCTGTGCAGCGAATACCTGTCTTCATAAGTATAGATTGCAACAGTTTTTATTTCTAATTCAACGGCAGCTCTAAAAACACGAATCGCAATTTCGCCTCTATTGGCAACCAGTAATTTTTGAATAGGCATGGATTAAATATATTTTACCACATAATTAGTGATAAAATCATTCTTTCCAATGTAAAATTACTGAACCAATTGTGGATACAAGGGATAATAAAAAAACAAAATTAATTTGGGTTCAAACCTAAAATTTCTCTTTCAAATACTTGCTCGTATAACCCAAATCTGTTTTAATCATATCCTCTGGCGTGCCCGCAAATACTAGGTTTCCGCCATTGGTGCCTGCTTCTGGACCTAAATCAATGATCCAATCTGCACACTTAATAACATCCATATTGTGCTCAATTACTATAATGCTATGGCCTTGATCCAATAGGGCATAAAATGAATTGAGCAATTTCTTGATATCGTTAAAATGCAATCCTGTGGTGGGTTCATCAAAAATAAACAATACCGGTTCGCTGTTTTTGCCCTTGCCTAAAAACGAGGCCAACTTCACCCTCTGCGCTTCTCCGCCACTCAAGGTATTGGAGCTCTGACCCAATTTGATGTATCCCAAACCAACTTCTTGCAAAGGCTTCAATTTTTGCGACAAGGTTTTTTCATCGGCAAAAAATGCAATCGATTCATCAATGCTCATTTGCAACACATCACTGATGCTTTTTCCATGGTAATGAACTTCTCTTACTTCCTCCTTAAACCTACTTCCTCCACATTCCTCACATGGCAAATGCACATCGGCCATAAATTGCATTTCAATGGTTATCTCGCCTTCGCCAGTGCAGGTTTCGCACCTTCCACCCTCTACGTTAAAACTAAAATGTTGTGGCTTATACGCTCTTTGTTTAGCCAAAGGCTGACTAGCATACAATTCCCTAATGGCATCATAAGCTTTGATATAAGTAACTGGGTTCGATCTCGATGATTTGCCTATTGGATTCTGGTCCACAAATTCTATTTGCTGCACCGATTTTAGATTGCCTTCCAACTTATCAAAACTACCCGTTTTTTCACCAGAATAACTGCCCATTAATTTTTGCAAGGCCGGATACAAAATGCTTTTGATCAAAGTAGTTTTGCCACTGCCACTCACGCCTGTAACTACTGTTAGCACATGTAATGGGAAGCTCACATCAAATCCTTTTAAGTTGTTTTGTCTGGCTCCTTTAACTTTAATAAACTGATTCCATTTTCTCCTGCGGGCAGGTATATCAATGTTTTCGGCTCCAGTCAAATACCTTCCGGTTAAACTCTTTGGGTCTTTTTTCAATTCTGACAAAGTACCAATGGCAACTATTTCGCCGCCATGTATGCCCGCAAGCGGACCAATATCAATAATTTGATCAGCTTCCTCCATGATGTCTTGATCATGCTCAACCACCACAACCGTATTGCCAATATCTCTCAATGCCTTCAATACTTCAATCAGTTTTTCAGTATCCTTGCTGTGCAAACCAATACTGGGTTCATCCAAAATATACAAGGAGCCAACAAGGCTTGAACCAAGCGATGTAGCCAAATTAATCCGCTGCGATTCACCACCGCTTAGGGTATTCGAAAGTCGGTTCAAGGATAAATAACCCAAGCCTACTTTTTGTAAAAACGCTAACCTGCTTTCTACTTCTTGCAAGATTCTTTTTGCTATGCCTACTTGGTTTTCTCTTAGTTTTAAACCCTTAAAAAATGCACAGCTTTCATCTA
>JBILJL010000043.1:0-11631 GCA_044377255.1 Bacteroidia bacterium | reverse complement strand
AGATTGTTGGCTCAAGCCGATACCTTTGAAGGCGAAATTCAGATGGGGCACAACGTTCGCAAAGCATTTTATGCCCAGCACCAGCTAGAGTCGCTGAACATGCAATACGAAATTTTAGAAGAGCTTTCTAATTTTGCTACAGACCGCCCAGAAACAGAATTAAGAACTGTTCTAGGATGTTTCTTGTTTCAAGGCGATGATGTGTTCAAAAAAATTAAGGTATTGAGTGGAGGAGAAAAAGCCCGTGTGGCATTGGCCAAAACACTGTTAACCGAAGCCAATTTCTTGTTATTAGATGAGCCTACCAATCACTTGGACATGCGCAGTATCAATATCCTGATCCAATCTCTGCAAAAGTATGAAGGTACTTTTATTGTGGTGAGCCACGATAGGTTCTTTGTATCTGAAATTGCCAATAAAATTTGGTGGATTGAAGATGAAAAAATCAAAGAATACCCGGGCACCTTTGCCGAATTTGAGTTCTGGAAAGCCAAGCGCGATGAGGAATGGAAGAAAAATCCTCCAATTAAGGTTTTTGATAAAAAAGAAATAAAGCCTGAACCAACAGCTGCTGCAGGAAATTCCAATGCACCTAAACAGCAGAAGCCGAGCAATAATTTTATCCAAGGTTTACAAAAGCAATTTGATGAATACGAGAAGAAAGTAAATCAAACCAAAGCCAAACTAAGAGAGTTGGAATTGGCCTTTACCCTGCAAGAAAACACCAGCGATGCCAAGAAAATTGCAGAACTCAATACCTTTTACGAAGCCGAGAAAAAAGCGCTCATCCACCTAGAAAAAGAAATGGAAGCCGTAATGGAAGAACTCATAGACTTAGAGGCCAAGTAAGATTTTTGCCATCAAGTAAAGTTTTTACTACAAAGCAACAATTATTGCCACCAAGGCACTAAGACACGAAGTAAATTTCTTTACTTCGTGCCTTCGCGCCTTGGTGGCAAAAAAACTAATCTTCTTTATCGGTTCAAACCGACAAATCTTTGGTATTGCGCTGGATGAAGTTTGTTAACTCCACGCCGTGCAATAAATTTTGCGAGAGGCGCGCCAAATCAAAGGCTTGCTTGCTCAATTGCGATTTAGCTTCACCTTCTGCCATCTTGCTTAACTTTACACTCAAAGCATGGTTGCTATTGATAACCACATTATACGAATCTGGCATGCTGCCAAAAATATCCATTCCCATGCCTTGCATTTTCTGCATTTCCTTCATCCTACGCTCCCACTCAGGTTTAATCAATGTAAGGAATGAATCGTCTGGTGCAAGTGCTTCTGTGCTAAATCTAAATTGTCCGTTATGGGCAAAATCTTTCTCAAACATTTCTTTTAAAACGGTTTGATCCGACTCGCTCAATACACTTTCTTTTTTGGCATCTTTATCGATTAACTTGTCTACGCTATCGCTATCCACACGCTTCCATGTAACACCTTCCATTTTATTTTCAACATTGCTAATAAAATGGTTATCCAAAACGCCATCCATGGCCAACACCTCATACCCACGCTTCTCAACGGTTTGTATAAAACTATCGTGGGCAATCATATCATTGCTATACAAGAAAACCACTTTGCCATCTTTATCTGTTTGAGTGGCGCTAATTTTCTCTTTGTATTCTTCTAAAGTAAAATAATCTTTGGCTTTGTTTTGCAACAAGCAAAACTTCAATCCCCTATCGTAAAACTTCTCTTCGCTAATCATACCATACTTAACAAAGGTGCCAATGCTCTCCCATTTGTTGTTATATTCTGTGCGATCTTGCTTGTAAATTTCCTCCAATTTATCGGCCACTTTTTTGGTGATGTGGCTATTAATTTTCTTCACGTTGGCATCACTTTGCAAGTAACTTCTGCTCACGTTTAAAGGAATATCTGGCGAGTCAATTACACCATGTAATAACATCAAAAATTCAGGCACTATGTCTTGAACCGAATCTGTTACAAATACTTGGTTGCTGTATAATTGAATTTTATTACGGGTAGGTTCAAACTCATTTTTAATTTTAGGGAAATAAAGAATGCCCGTTAACTTAAATGGGTAATCTACATTGAGGTGAATCCAGAACAATGGTGTTTCGCTGAAAGGATACAGCTCTTTGTAAAACGCCTCGTATTCTTCTTTGGTACAGTCTGCTGGAGCCTTTGTCCATAATGGCGCAGGGTTGTTCAATACCTTTTCTTCAAACTCAATTTCGATAGGTAAAAACTTGCAATATTTTTCTAGAATATTTCTAATTCTTGCCTCTTCATTGAACTCTAGAGAATCATCGGCCAAATGCAAAATAACCTCGGTGCCTCTTTCTGCTTTATCGGCTTCCACAATTTCAAATTCGGTGCTGCCATCGCAACTCCATTTTACGGCTGCAGATCCTTCTTTGTATGATTTGGTGATCAACTCAACTTTCTGAGCCACCATAAATGCCGAGTAAAATCCTAAGCCAAAATGACCAATAACCTGACCACCCTTGTCTTTGTATTTATCTAAAAATTCCTCGGCACTACTAAATGCCAATTGGTTGATGTATTTACCAACTTCCTCTTCGGTCATACCAATACCATTGTCAATAATATGAAGGGTTTTGGCCTCTTTGTTTAATTTTACAGTTATTTTTAAATCGCCTAATTCGCCAGTTGCCTCGCCGCTGCTTGCCAAAGTTTTTAACTTGTGGGTGGCATCAACCGCATTGCTCACTAATTCTCTCAAGAAAATCTCGTGATCTGAGTATAAAAACTTCTTAATAATTGGGAAAATGTTTTCGGTGTGAACGCTAATATTACCTTTAGTTGCCATAGTTAATTAATTTTAGTTGGAATTAGCAAAAGCTGTTCCACTCAATTTATTCTGTCAAATTGTCCTCCACTCTGCATAAATACTGCAATTTTTAACAAGGTTTTTTCGTTGAAATGCATATTTTTGAACACGGCATGAAAATAAAAATTTGTTTCTTTCTTTTGGCTTTCACCAATTTAGCTTTTGCACAGATTGGTGGAATGGGCACCTATCGTTTTTTATATGTTTCGCCCAATGCTAGAATAGCTGCCCTTGGAGGAAATGCCATTTCTACACCCGATGCCGATGTTAATTTGGTGAGCCAAAATCCTTCACTACTCAACAAAAACAACAACAACCAAATAGGCTTAAATTTTGTGAATTACTTTGCAGACATCAGTGCAGGTGAAGCCAATTATGCCAAGCATTTTGATAGCCTCAAAACCACATTTGCTGCGGGTATTCAGTACATCAATTATGGTAAGTTTAACAAAACAGCAGCAGATGGTCAGGACCTAGGTACCTTTTCTGCAGGCGAGTATAACTTGCATTTTTCTGCCGCCAGAGCCTATAAGCAATATAGTTATGGTGCCACATTAAAGCTCATCAACTCTAATTTAGAAACCTACAACTCATTTGGTGTAGCCATTGATGTTGCTGGTAATTGGACTAGCAGTGATAAACTCATGTTGCTTACGGCAGTGGTGAGTAATTTTGGCACACAGCTTAAAACTTATACCGAAGGCAATTATGAAAAAATACCTTACAATGTGCAATTGGGTTTTTCTAAAAAGTTTGAACACAACCCATTTCGAATTGGGGTTATTGCGCATAATTTGCAGAGTCCGGGTAAGTTATTATACCAAATACAAAACCGCCAATTAATTAGCCTCGAAACGGGCGAACCCGTGCAAGAAGATTTTACCATCCTACAAAAAACCATGAGCCATTTAATCTTCAATACGGAGTTACTATTTGGCAAAACATTGAATGTTAGGTTTGGCTACAACCCTATGCGCCAAAGAGAATTGGCATTGAACAATATTAGGGGCTTCAATGGTTTTTCTTGGGGCTTTGGTATAAAAATCAATCGCTTTCAGGTAGCTTATGGTTTGGGAGGTTATATGCCAGGCAAAAACACCAATACCTTCAGCATCATAACTCGCATCGACGATTTCAAAAAAGCAAAAAACAACTAACTTGAAAAATATCATTATCGCAATAGATGGTTATTCGTCTTGTGGCAAAAGCACATTGGCAAGGCAATTAGCCAAAGAACTCAATTACCATTATATAGATACTGGTGCTATGTATAGGGCTGTAACCCTTTATTTGATCCAAAACCAAATAGACATCCACCATCCAGAAATGGTAGCCAATGTTTTGAACCAAATTAGTATTGCCTTTGATTTTGATGAAGCTATTCAAACACAAATCACCCTCCTCAATGGAGAGAACATAGAAAACGAAATTAGGATCAACCCACGTGTGGCAAGTGCGGTAAGCGATGTAAGTGCCTTGAGCGAAGTGCGCAGGTTTTTGGTAAAGCAACAGCAAGAGTTGGGCAAAAACAAAGGTATAGTAATGGATGGCAGAGATATTGGCACAGTGGTATTCCCAGGTGCTGAAATCAAATTATTCATCACCGCAGAGCCCAGCATCCGTGCCAATCGCAGGCTAGATGAGCTCAAAGAAAAAGGCCAAAACACCACCTACGAAGAAGTATTAGCCAACCTAGCAAAACGCGATCGCAATGACACCACCCGCGCTGATAGTCCGCTCGTAAAAGCCTCAGATGCTATTGAAATAGATAACTCCAATTTGAGCAAGGACGAACAATTGAACCAAGTGCTTAAATTGGTGTATGGACTTCAAGGTTCGGAGGCATCGTAAGGGGGTGAAATGTTTTAACTAATATTTTTGGTGTTCAACACCAATTCAAAGCTACTCAACCTTTTTCAATTGCACATTACCAGCCTGCATGCTCAGGTCGAAAAAGAAACTACTCTTCAAGTGGATATCAGCATCTAGAACCATTGAGAAGTCTTTTGTTTGAAAAGGCATTACCAATAGAATACTTAATTTTTGTTTGCTGCAGGCGTGGCTTGCCTTTACTTTTTGATCCAATTCAACTTGGATTTCATAGCCAAAATCAACCTTCTTAATTTCGCCACTGCTAAAATGTGCTTCCCCAATTTTACCGCTTACTTTATCGTTTGCCGCCAACTCTAACTCAAAGGACAATGGCCCCATTTCTTGGTTAAAATCTACACCAAAAAACTTAGTGGTACCAGTCCATTTACCCATCAATTCGGGTTGGGTAATGGCAACCTTACTAGAATTACATGATCCTAAAAATGTAGCTACAAGCGAAACAAAGGCAAACATTCTTACAAAAATTATGGCTCTTTTTAGGGTTGATTTAGTCTTCATAATTGGATGAATTTAGTAAAGGCAAAATTGCCTATACCTTTACCAACAAGCAAATTGATTTGAAATTATCCTAAAAATATGTTTTGCAGATTTTGCAAAAAGTGAATTTGGGTTTTACAATTTTATAATTCCCAAAATATCTTGTTTAACAAAAAACTGAACACGTTTTGCCATCATGTTCAGTTTTTCAATAAAAATTGAACATGAGTGTTTGGAATTGCCAAAAAATGAACACATATTTGTATCGTGTTCAGTTTTTCAAATAAAATTGGACATAATAATATGAAGCCTTACGATAGAAATAGTCCGTACAACAACCTGCCCTTATTGCCGCCAACAGTAAATTTATTAACCACCGAGATATTGTTATCTTGGGGAAAAGCAAGTAGGTCGTTGGCCGAACTGAACAAAAATCTTTTTAGGCTGCCTAATCCAGCCATGCTCATCAATACCATCTCTATTCAGGAGGCAAAGAGCTCTTCGGAAATTGAGAATATTTTTACCACCGAAGATGAGTTATACAAAGCCATTTCAGATGATTTAAAAGAGGAAGGTTTGAACCCAAACACAAAAGAAGTCTTGCGCTACAGGGAAGCTTTGTGGACAGGTTATGCGAGTATGAATAAGCTGGGGAAGATTAACCTCAAAACCATTATTCAAATTAACCAACAAGTAAAAAACAACCAACAAGGTTTGCGTTCGCCCCAATCGCAAATAGTGATTAAAAGAGGTCAGAGTGAGTTTAGAGCTGGCGAAACAATTTATACCCCACCAAGAGGCAAAGGTATTGTTGAAAAGAAAATGGCCAATTTAATTAACTACCTCAATACGAACTCAAAAGATGATTTAGATCCGCTATTGAAAATGGCCATTGCCCATTATCAATTTGAAGCCATTCACCCATTTAGCGATGGCAATGGTAGAACAGGCAAAATTTTGAACTTAATGTATTTAGTTAACCAAGGACTTTTGGCTCAGCCCGTATTGTATTTTAGTAAATATATAATTGAACACAAAGACGATTATTACCACCATTTAGCGGCAGTAACCCAAAGAAATGATTGGAAGACATGGGTGTTATTTATGCTCGAAGGCGTGAGGCAAACTGCTGGTTTTACAAACACCTTAATTGACGAAATACTTGCCCAAATGGATGCCACTTTAATTTATGGTAAAAAAGAATTTAAATGGTATTCAAAAGAACTTAACGAGGCACTGTACTCCCAACCCTATATTAAACCAGCCATTGTAAAACAAATACTTGGCAAAAGCAGCCGAACCACCCTCACCAAATACATGCAAGACCTCTGCAAAAAAAACATCCTCAGTCCCAAACAAATTGGCAAAGAAGTGTATTACCTCAACAACGATTTAATAAGAATTCTAGCACAGAAATAATTCTACTAAGATTTTATTTGCAGAATTGAAAAATAGTTTCACTATTAAAGAAATGTTCATTAACATTTTATCAATTGTCATTTAATTCCATTAATCTATTTACAAGATTTTCAATAATTATTTCACCTTGCTTACCAATTTTTGCATGGGACGTCGTGTCAGAAATATTCGACCCCGCTGGGGTCGTTTATATACGGGGAAGACAATTTGCTATAAACATTTGACCCCATTGGGGTCATAAAGCATTACATATTATTTCAAAAACACTTTCTGCTACTTTAGTGCCTTATTGGAATATAGATACTGATTTATTTTATTAATTTACACCAAAAAGGTTGATTCAATTGTCCAATCGAATTGTATTCCGACCCAAAAAGGGTCGCATGTTTATAGCCAAAATCATGTTCAACATTCATCCGACCCTGAAGGGGTCGAATTTATTTGAACTTATTTGAGAACTTCAAAAATTGAACACCAATTACCCATTTTAATTCAACCCAAATTCCCTAAATTTGACCATGCAAGCAATTAAATCCAATACCAATCCCTTCTCCCCATCTCCAATTCTCCACATCTCCAAGTCTCCTCTTCTCCCCTTCTCCAAGTCTCCTCTTCACCCCATCTCCAAGTCTCCCCTTCTCCCCTTCTCCAAGTCTCCTCTTCACCCCATCTCCAAGTCTCCTCTTCACCCCTTCTCCCCTTCTCCCCTTCTTCTTCTTCTCTTTCTCCTTCTCTTTCTTTCTTCAAAAGCACAAACAAATTACACAAGTAAAGTCAATCCCTTCATCGGAACTGGCGGTCACGGACACACATTCCCGGGTCCTGTGGTGCCTTTTGGCATGGTGCAAGTTGGTCCGGATACGCGCACAGATGGCAGCTGGGATGGTTGCAGTGGTTACCATTACTCCGACTCTATTATTTATGGGTTCAGCCATACCCATTTGAGTGGAACGGGTTGCAGCGATTTTGGTGATGTGATGATTATGCCCATGGCAGGAAAAGCAAGTTTTGATCCTAGGGTTTATTCTTCCAAGTTTAAACATGAAAAGGAATTGGCTAAGGCAGGTTTTTATAGCGTGCATTTAGATGACGAAGATATTGATGTGGAGCTTACAAGTACTGCTAGAGTTGGCTTACACAAGTATACTTTTAATAAAGCTGGCACCTACCAAATTATACTCGACCTAACACATCGTGACAAATTATTGGCAGGTGAAATAAAGATTGTTGATGGTAAAACAGTAACAGGTTTCAGAAGAAGCGAAGCATGGGCCAAAGACCAACGAGTTTTTTACCAAATAGCATTTTCAAAACCGTTCAATGAAAAATTATTTAATGGAACAGAAGGCATCAATGAAACTGGTGCAGCCTTTGAATTCAAAGTTAAAAAAGGCGAGAGCATTTATGTAAAAGTGGCAATCAGTTCTGTAGATGTAGAAGGTGCTAAAAAAAATATGCTTGCCGAAATGCCTGCATTTGATTTTGAGGGAACTCGTAAAAATGCAGAGATTTTGTGGAACAAAGAATTGTCGAAAATTGAGGTTAAAGGCGGAACTGCCGACCAAGAACAAATTTTTTATACTGCCCTCTACCATTGTTTTATTCATCCTAGTATTGCCAATGATGTAGATGGCAGATACCTTGGTAGAGACTTTAAAATATACAAAACTGATGGCTTTAACTATTATTCTGTATTTAGTTTATGGGATACTTTTAGAGCATTGCATCCCTTGTTCAATTTGGTTCAGCGAGATAGAAATGTGGATTTTATAAAGACCTTTATGGAACAATACAAACAAGTTGGTAGAATGCCTATGTGGGAATTGGGAAGCAATGAAACCGATTGTATGATTGGCTATCATTCTGTAAGTATTATTGCTGATGCCATAGCCAAACAAAATACCAACTTCGACCTCAAACAAGCATTGGAGGCTTGCGAAGGTACTGCGCGCAACCACCAATATGGTTCCCAAACTTTTGATAGCAAAGGTTATTTAAGTGTAGAAGATGAAAGTGAAAGCGTAAGTAAATCTCTTGAATATGCCTACAACAAATGGTGTTTGAACCAAGTTAAAATGAGTGTAGCCGATGGAAACGACCAATTGAAAGGAGAGCTCCACAACAGCTATTTTGAAAACCTCAATTGGCAAAATGTGTTTAACCCTAAAACAGGCTTTATGCAACCTCGTATGAATGGTGGCTGGTACAAACCTTTTAATGCCAAAGAGGTCAACAACAATTATACCGAGGCCAACGCATGGCAATACAGTTTTTTTGTGCCTCAAGATATCCCAGGATTAATTGAGGCCATGGGCGGACCAACAGCCTTTGAAAAGAAACTCGATGAATTGTTTGAAACAGGCAGCGCTACTACTGGTAGAAACCAAGCTGATATCAGCGGACTCATTGGTCAGTATGCGCATGGCAATGAACCTAGTCACCACATGGCCTACCTTTATAATTTTGTTGGCAAGCCACACAAGACCCAAGAACGTGTGCAACAAATCATGAAAGAAATGTACCACAATGCCCCCGATGGCTTAGCAGGCAATGAAGACTGCGGACAAATGAGTGCTTGGTATGTTTTTAGTGCCATGGGCTTTTATCCAGTTACACCTGGCAAAGATGAATATGAGATTGGCTCACCTATTTTTAATGAAATTTCTATTCAAGCAAAAGAACAAACCATCACATTCAATTTTAACAGAAAAAATGCGAAGGAAATTTATGTGAAACGCAATTCAAATGCCGATGTAAGCTTGCAAAATAATCATGATGTAATTACCAATTTAACTGCTTTGAGCAATATCACAAAAGGAGCAAATAATGCACATTTAAAAACTAGTTTTGTTTGCAGCAATCAACCTTATTTATATAGCAATGTTGAACCTAAAGAAATATATAGAGGCATTTTACTCCCATCACCAATTATTGAAACATCTTCTAAAACATTCAACGATAGTTTACTAGTAACCATGTATCCAAATTTTGTGAATGAAGAAACAAGGGATAAGAGTAAAATCTATTATAGAATCATAGAAAAAGACAAAGAATCATTGGCAAAAACTGTTGCTTATACAAAGCCATTTTATATTTACCAGAGTTGCAAAATTGAGGCAAGTTCGTCCATTGATATGGGAGAAAACAGAATGGACTTGCAAGCAGTTGGCAGCTTCTATAAAAGACAAAACAAATGGACTATTCAGTTGAGCAATGAGTACAACAAACAATATACCGCTGGAGGTGCCGAAGGCATGATAGACGGCATGTACGGCGATAAAGATTGGCGCAAAGGTGGCTGGCAAGGCTATCAACCGCAGGACTTTGAAGCAATTATTAACCTAGGTAAAGTTCAATCAGTAAGCAGTTGTTATGGCAGCTTTTTGCAAGACCAACGATCTTGGATTTTATTACCCTCACGAGTTGAATTCTATAGCTCCATGGATGGAATCAATTACACCATTATGGGTGTTGTAAAGCATGATATACCAGAAGATGCAATGCCAACCATTCTACAAAAACTCAACCTAAAACTTCCCTTACCAACACAGGCAAAATACATTAAAATTAGGGCTATCAATTATGGCAAATTACCCAAGTGGCACCTCAGCGCTGGCGAAGACGCCTTTATCTTTGTAGATGAGGTTGGAGTTGAGTAATTAGATTCTTCTACCGCCCCAACTTGAGGTCACAAATTGTGACTTCAAGTTGCTAACCCCATATTATTTCACCAAAAAGGCAAAAACATGGGCACTTGCTTTTGGTAGAATTGATAAGCCTCGCCAAATTTTTTTACCAAATTTTTCTCCACCCATTTGGCAAAAACATACAAGTAAGTAAATCCTAATAAAGCAAAATAGGGCTGAACCTAAATAAGGTTTAGACCAATCAATTAAAACATTATTTTAGGTCGAAACGATCTAGGTTCATTACCTTAGTCCAAGCAGATATAAAATCTTTTGCAAATTTCTCTTTGGCATCGGCACTTGCGTATACTTCGGCTATAGCTCTCAATTCTGAATTTGAACCAAAAATTAAATCAGCTCTGGTGGCAGTATATTTAATTTGATTTGTAATGGCGTCTCTTCCTTCAAAAACTTCTTTTCTATCATCCTTTGCCTTCCAAACAGTTCCCATTTCTAATAATTTAACGAAGAAATCATTGGTTAATTTTCCATTGGTATTCGCAAAAATCCCGTTCAATGAATTATCATAATTTGTTTGTAGTGATCTCATTCCACCCAAAAGCACTGTCATTTCTGGAGCAGATAAGGTTAATAATTGAGCCTTTTCTATTAATAATGCCTCGGTGGGAATTGTGTATTGTGTTTTTAAATAATTTCTAAATCCATCGGCCTGAGGCTCTAAAAAGCCAAATGATTTTACATCCGTTTGCACTTGGGTGGCATCCATTCGACCTGGCGAGAATGATACTTTAAAACTAAATCCAGCATTTTTAGCAGCTTGTTCAATTCCTACATTTCCTGCAAGCACAATTAAATCTGCCAATGAAATTTTAACATCTTTAGAATTCGCATTAAAATCTTTTTGAATTTCCTCTAAAATTCCAAGTACCTTATTTAGCTGTACTGGATTATTTACCTCCCAACTTCTTTGTGGCTCCAAACTAATCCTTGCACCATTTGCTCCTCCTCTTCTATCAGTTGCTCTGTAGGTTGATGCAGAAGCCCATGCGGTAGAAACCATTTCACTAATTGAAAGCCCAGAATTGAGGATAGCTGTTTTTAATTTGGCTATTTCTTTTTCACCAACCAATTTGTGATTTACTGCCGGAATTGGGTCTTGCCATATCAAGTCTTCTTTTGGCGCTTCCTGACCCCAATAACTTGTTTTAGGACCCATGTCACGATGTGTTAATTTGAACCAAGCCCTGGCAAAAGCATCGTTGAATAATTCAGGATTTTCAATAAATTTTCTTGATATTTTCTCGTAAATTGAATCAAACCTTAATGATAAATCAGTGGTTAACATGGTAGGCTTTTGTTTTTTGTTTGGCT
>JBILJL010000322.1:0-3069 GCA_044377255.1 Bacteroidia bacterium | reverse complement strand
AACAGTAGAATCTGGCCCTTTTAGTTTAGCCTTCCAAGACGCCAAGTGGTCTGCTACTATTGGTCCGCTGTTTTGAAAATAACTACTTGTAGTGCTAAAAGCTAAACTGGTATCTATTTCAAAAACATAGGAAACCTGACTTACAAAAGGATTGAAATTTTGAATCCACATGGTAGCCGAGTCTGTATTGATAATTTCATAGGGATGCGGTAATAAAGCCTGCACGCCACTTCCTGGTAAAAAATAGGCTATGCTGGCATCGTTATTGGCATAACTTGATTCAGTTACTTTTTTACTGGCATTTATCTTTACATCAAAAGTATTTAATCCTATATCTTTTTTAAATAAAGGTTTGATCCAAACATAAAAAGTATCTTTGTTATAGGGCGACAAAACAATACTTAATGGATATTCTTTGGTAGAATTATCAGGAAATTTCCTTGTAATGTTTATGGTTAAACTATCGTTTTGGGCTTTACCTAAATTTTGAAGAATTATTCCAATTGCAAGGGAGTCGTTTTGAACCGATGCATTGTTTGGCGAAATGAATAAGCTTTCTTTACTAATTTTATAATCTGGTAAAGCAGGCGCATACAAAACCATAGCAGGATCTCCTTGAAGAAGCAATTGCAGCGCATGTGAGCGGGCAAATGGTTCATTTCCGTTGGAAGTATTTTCTAGCGCTTTTTTTAGGTTCAAACCGAAAGGATTGCCATAACCACCATGAGCAATTTGCTCGTAAACTTGGTTCATTTGATCTTCTAGGTTATTGGTAAAAGTTAAATTGGTATGCGCCAACCATGCAATGGCACCCTTTGCATCAGCACATAAATAATTCTTTCCATATACTAGGCCTGTGCCAAGAGGATCCACATCATTGGCATTACCAATATTGCATCCATTAAAATAATAAAACGACGGTTTGTTATTGGGAATTAAATCGTCTATGCCACCAAAATCCACATCCAAAACGGTGAGTGAACCATGACCATAAAAGGTCATCATGTTAACACCATTATTTAAATTTGAAAGTACCTTTTCCTTTAATTTATCGGAGGTTGGGGCCGAATTGTCTTTGCCATAAGCCAAAACATTTGCACCCACAGGCATATCGGAAACTAAATCTCCCAAAGAGGCTAATTTCTGCTTAAAATCTAATTGTTGGCTTGAGCTGCTACCGCCATTTAAATGCAAATATTCTTTGCGCCAAGCTTGTATAGAATCTGGATTGCTTTCATAATAAATGAGCTTTTGCAAATAGCTATTTGCCTCTGCATTTGTGCTAGCTGGAATTCTACCCGTGGCAATGGAAGGTGCGCCACTATTGCCCAAAAAGCCATTTGTAAATAAATTATCAGAGGAAGGAACACCCAAAGCTGGAACCAAATTAAGTGCAGTGGTTTCCCAACTTGTTTTCAATAAATTATTTTGGTACCCTCTTCCTAATAACAATAAAAAATCTGGAGATTTAACTTGCTTGTCAAAAAGATGTGCCGCAAAATGTTTAATGGCAAGAGGATGGTAGTTTCCATAAAAATAATAATCACACAAGTCTTCTATATAGGCCAAATAAGTTGCGTATTTGGTATTCCTATAATTCTTATATGCCTCTGCAGAATTTGTCAATGATTTATTACTTACTATCAAATATTGATATCCAATTTGAGGATTTGGTGCTACAAAATTGACCTGTTTGATGTTGGTTAAATAGCGAATTTGAGAAACCTCTTGAGCAATTAAATTGCGAGGCCCAGCAGAATAAGGAAGCAAAGCCAATGCATTGCCAGCATTCATTGTTGCCACACTTCGTCTGAGGTTTTTAAAATCCCAAACAATGGGATTACTACCTGAAAAATTATTAAGCTGAACCAATGTTTTAGCAGCAATTTGAGTTGCATTTAATTGCAAAAACTCTTCAAAACCTGCAGATTGATTGGTTTTCAAATAATCCAATTGAATGTAGGAAACCCCAATAAAATCGCTACCCACCGCTATATCATTAATAACCTCAACAATGATTACAGTTGAATCTCCAAGAAGAGAATTACTAATAATTCTGTTAAACTTTTGTTCACCGTAGCCTCTAAAAGTGCTATCAATGATTAGGCTTTTTGAACCATTATTTGCTTGAACAAATATCTTCACATGGTGGTTTGGAGCATTGGCATTTGGTAGAAAAAAATCAGAAGCCCCCAATATTTTTATTTCTAAACTGGCATTTTGACCAGAAGCAGCAAGTGGTGTTTTAAACGTAAATCCTCTCGATTGCGATTGGCCAATCAAAGCACTCATCATGCCCTCTCCCTCGCCATAATCTGATATATAATATTTATCTACTGCTGGCAAAAAAGTGCCATAATAATAATCTTCTTGTGGCACGATGGTTTGCAAAACGCTATACCTAGGTTCAGGCAAATAATTACTATAATCATTATCTGTATAAGGCAATAAACGCAAGGGCTGAACCAAACTGGTATCTGGCAAAACGGTTAGAAAATAAACACCGGTATCAGAAAAAATGCTCCTAAACGTTTGAGGTTGCTCCGCCGCCGTTCTGTATATTTCTTTGTCGCCCAGACCATCATTTGGTTCGGCATAAATTTCTATAAAATCTGATGCATTGAAAACGCCATCAACTGCACCCTGAATGAATATTGGTTGTTCCACGCCATTTTTAAACAATTGAAATTTGCGTGGGTCTTTATTATTCCAAGAAAGTAATGCCAAAGAATCAATGCGATACAATCCTTTTTTGGTGATATGAAACTTAATGTAAGGCTGGTAGGTTTTTATCCATTCAAAGCCATAGGTTTTTTGAGCCTTTATTTCAGTTTGAAAAAAGCAGCACAAAAACAGGAAAAATAAAAACCTAAATACTTTGTTGTACAATTTCATCAAGCTAAATATCAAACCTTTGCAAAATAACTTTTTTGATTATCATTTTTACCTTCTAAAGCTAATATTACATTTTTATAACGATGAATTTAGCAATGGTATTGCACTATCTTATACAAATTATCATTTAAAAAAAAGTACAGGTACATTTTAGGCAGCTTTCAAAAAATCTAC
>JBILJL010000321.1:0-3079 GCA_044377255.1 Bacteroidia bacterium | reverse complement strand
ATATGTTATTTAATATTCTCTCATTTAAATTTTGAATTTAATGAAATTAGATATGGATGTAATGTTTTTATACTTTATGGTATTAAGAAACCTTACCCCAACCTCCCCAAATCAATCATATTATCAAACGAATCACACAATTCAAATGTTCTAATCAAATTCAGTAATTCAGGATTGATTTCGGCATACTCTTTAACCAACAGTTCATCTTTGCTCAATTCAATAATTTCTGATTTATACTGAGTTGTAAGGTATAAATCGGCTAGATCAGTTCCCGCTTCGCAATCCATTTTTTCAACATATTCGCTAACTATTAGGTGAAAACCTGATTTATTTAGTTCTACTGCTTTTTTGCTCCAATCGTTATATTCTGATTTGTCAGGAAATACAATGACTTCTCGGTTCTTTATAGGCTCTAGAAGATCACTTTTAAAGTTTTGCTTACTTCCTGTTGCCAACCATGTATATTCTGGCATAAACAACGCCATTATAACTGCTGTTTTTTCTGATTCAACTAAGGCAATTTTTTTATTGGAATGAATGAGATGCAATCCATATAAACATTGTTGCAAATTAAAATGTTCAATTTTTAATTTCGAATGTACCCAAGTAATGCAAGGGTAGGGGTCTTTCACTCTTTTGCAAGAGTGCAAATCGAAAAGAATTATTTTACCCGCACGTATGTAGTTTAGATTATCAATTTGCCAAAATACAGTTGCACCATTCCAGTTCTTTGCAGTGCCAATTTTGTAAAGGTCAAAAACTTTTTGCACCTCACTTTTGCTAAATTGATTCAATAAATGCAAATAAAAATTGTTATTGCAATATCCTTTCAACGTGCTTTGCAAAACGTTTTGGGAATGAAAGTGTATTAATTTGCTATCATTTGCAGGCTTTGCAGATGTTTTTGCATCATTGCAATGGAGTGTTGCAATAGAAGTATTTGGTTTTTGCACATAACCGCAACTTGTTTCTCGGTCACATTTGCCAAAGTTTGCATCCAAGTACTCATTGGTTGCAATGTCCACAAATCTCACAAATCGCTTTTTGTTGCAACATGGACAAATAAACTTTTTACTTGATTTATCATATTGATATTTCATAATTATTTTCAATTCGTAAGCTTCGTAACACTCGTAAATATTTTTTTATTACGAGTGCTACGACCATTACGACCTTTTTTTATTAAAATGATTTTCTGTCAAATACTTGAAAGCTTCTTCTTGTGTAAGTACTGGTTTACGTTGTTTTGGTAACTGCACTTTTTTAGGTTCAATTTTTTTGCTTGCTAACCTCACAAATTTTACCTGCTCCTCAAATGGGAGAACATCAAAAAAAGATATGAGGTTTTCAGCTGTCAAAACGGTTTATCTATTTTGCTCTAAAACATTACGAACAGTACCTTCGGATACGCCTACTTGCCTTGCAATTTCACAATTGTTGTGTCCGTCCTTATTGAGTTCAATAATTTTAGAATTGCGTTCTATTACTTCCACCTTTGTACGTGGAATGATATGATCACTTTCACTACCAAATTCAATAAACTCAAACTGTAAGAAACTTTTAATCTTTTCAATTTTATAAATGAGAATGTTTTCTGCATCGTAGATTTTCGGACAATTCCTTTCCTTGATTTGTTTGATGTATCGAACAGAACTTTCCGTAAAACTTTCGCCAATTGCAAAGCAGCTGTCGCAGAAGTTCATAAGATTTTTACTTCCTGAAACATCATTTTTGCTAATTGGTTTTGAGGAATCCCGCTTGGGTGTGTGTGCTAAAACTAAAATGGAAATGTTTAATTTCTTTTTTATCGTGTTAAGAATTTTCATTAAACGCAAAGCATCCTTTGCCTTTTCAGTTTCATTTTTTAGGTAGGTAATATTATCTACAATTAGAATTTTTGCGTCATGTTTCGTGACTTCGGTCTCAAGGGAACTCAAAACTTGTTCTTCAAAATCAGAATTGTCATTTCTAATTTTTTCTATATCCAGTTCGGATCTTAAAAAATTTGGATTAAAAATGTAATGTTCTTTGAAATCAATTGAGTAACGGTTTTCAAATTGTTTTGAAGATAATTCAAAGTCCAGGTAAAGTACTTTTTGAGTGGGAACTTCATTTACCAAATGGGCAGTGGACAACCCTTTGCTTAAACTATTGGCAATTTGTACGGCTAGTATAGATTTACCTAAATTGGTGTCTGAAAAAAGTATACACATTTCATGTTCATACCATAAGTCGCCAAATAGTCTTCTCGGTACTGGATTGGTCTTTGCATACTCTATCCATTCGTTTGTGGTCATTGTTTTGAAAATGGAAGGATGGTTTTTTTCCATTTCCTTTTTCACGTCTGATTTTAATTCGAGTTCTGACATAATTTTTAATTTTGATGATTAATAATTATGCGAAAGTATCAAGTCAATGACTTCTGTGAAAAAATGTAAGCCTCGAACTTCCGAGCTTTACATAAGTTTGCGGGAGTTCGAGGCTGAGTGAGGCTGAGCGAGGAAAGCTTGCTATTTAAAGAAATTTTTTAAAGATGATTTCAAATGAGGGAACCTTTAATCGATAGCGGTAATCATTATTAGAAAAGTTAGGAATATTAAATATGGAATTTGACTCCCCAATTTTTTCGCCCAATAATTCCTTAAAACTTCGATAAAGTTTAGCTTTATCACCGTAATTGATAATTAGCCAACCTTTGTCTTCGAAAAATTGTATCAAATACCGCAGGGAGACGCCTCTATAATTAGCAAAATGCATCTCAACTAAATTTTCAATTTCAATTTTATTATCATGTTTTAGGAAGTCTCGTAAAGGTTTGTGTGCTTTAATTTCTTTTTTAAAATCTTCATCTTTATTGCTTATGGATATGCCTTCTATAAAATCTGTATCCTCGTTTTTTGCAGCTGCAATCCCTAAAGACCGGAATGGTTTGATGTGTCTAGTAAGGTTTTTAAGAGATTGATTATTTTCTAAAGAAATAGGATACAACGACATTTGATTGTTTCGAACTCGTTTAGCAATCAAACCTGTTATTTTTTCAACCTCATGCAGGTGGTCATTAAAATATTTATCTTGC
>JBILJL010000320.1:0-3084 GCA_044377255.1 Bacteroidia bacterium | reverse complement strand
GGGCCGCAAGGTTGATTTCAGAAATACCATTATTATCATGACATCCAACTTAGGATCAAGACAATTGAAAGATTTTGCTGGAGGAGTTGGATTCTCAACACCAAGCAAAGCAGCCGATTCTGATAAGAACAACAAAATTGTAATTGAAACAGCCTTAAAACGCTTCTTCTCACCAGAATTTTTGAACCGAATTGATGATGTGATTGTATTCTCATCTTTAGAAAAAAACTCTATCATAAAAATCTTAGATTTAACCTTAGAGAAATTATTGAAGCGCATAGAGGACCTCGGCTTCAAAGTAAAAGTAACCGATGCCGCCAAAGAATTTTTAGCCGACAAAGGATTTGATCCAGATATGGGTGCGAGACCGCTGGCGAGAACCATCCAAAAATTTATGGAAGATCCGATTGCAGAAGAGTTGTTGAAGATGGAAATGAATGAAGGCGATACCATTGAAATTGACTACGATAAAGAAGCCAACACTGGCGAGTTAAAGATTAGCAGCTCAGGAAAGAAAGCTCCCCGCAAAAAGAAAGACACCCCTCCTGCTGAGAAGCCGGAGTAACAAACCCCAACCTTCAGGTTGGGGATACCCACTCTCCAACCCCAACCTGAAGGTTGGGGCTTGTTTGATCATCTTACAAATGTTCCTTCAAAATCCCATTTAACCACTTAAGCATAAACAATGTTCCAATGGCAGCGGCACCAAGGAGGCAGCAATTAACCAAAAAGAAATTAGCCTTGTTCTCATACCCATCCCACAAGGTAGCCAATATGCCTGATAATTTATTGCCGAGAGAAGTAGCCAAAAACCAGCCGCCCATCATTACTGCGGTTATGCGTTTAGGACTTAATTTACTTACCAATGAGAGTCCCATCGGACTTAAAAACAGTTCACCGATGGTTATTACGCCATAACAAGAAACCAACCATAGCGGTGAAACTTTTATACTACCATTACTACCAACATAAACAGCAGCAACCATTACCAGTGTTGAGAGTGATGAAATTATTAATCCCAAAGCAATTTTTGTGGCAGTACTGGGCTCTTTTTTTTGTCGGTTCAAAAAGGCGAAGAAGCCAACTACAACTGGCGTTAACACTATAACCCAAAAAGGATTGATGGATTGAAATAACTCCGTATTAAATAGGTAAGTCGTTTCTCCCTCGACTGGTTTTTTATCGTCAGGTAAGTTTCTAAAATAAACTGGCTTATCGAGTGTTTTCAGTGCTTTGCCATTTTCCTTTACCATTTGAAATTTATCATTAAATAAGGTAACTGAATCTGTTTTAAAAGGCATGGTTTCGGCCAAATACAATGTTCTGGCAGTTGGTTGAACCACTGCAGGAATTTCTCTATCGGTATAAAATTGAGCCCAAGTAGTAAGTGCCGTGCCATTTTGTTTAAAAACTGCCCAAAACATTACCGATACGGCCATAATACTTAACAAAGCAGCAAGGGGCCTCTTATCTTCTACCGAAGCTTTAACATACAATCCAATGTAAAAAATAATCACTGGTATGGTAGCAAAAATAAATGCATCGGTACTGTCTGAACCAAAAATATTTCCTGGAAAAAACCACGCACTGGCACCTACTATTATTGCAGGTAAAAATACCTGTGCCATGATTTTTGCCAAAGGCATATCTTCTGGCTGAACAGCCTTAATGATATCAACGTGGCGATAATGACGGAGGCCAATTAAAAAAGTGGCGATACCAATAAACATGCCTATTCCGGCGGTTGCAAATGCATAACCCCAACCATAACGGTTACGCATATAAGCTGCAAATAAATTACATACACAAGCACCAATATTGATACCCATGTAAAAAATATTATAGCCTGCATCTTTGTTATCTTTGAACTCTGGATTATTGTATAAATTGCCCAATAACGTTGAAATATTAGGCTTAAAAAATCCATTTCCTATAATAATCAAAAACAAAGAAATGTAGAAGCTAGTCATGCCCGGCAAAGCCAAGCCTAAGTATCCTAAACCCATTAACACGCCACCTATTAAGATTGAGTTTTTATACCCTAAAATTCTATCTGCCAACAAGCCACCCAAAAAGGGCGTTAAAAAAACAAAGGCAATAAAAGTTCCATAAATATCTGCCGCCTCTTTTCTATCCATACCCATCCCTCCCTTGTCAATCGACTCGGTAAGATACAATTGAAAAATGCCAATCATTAAGTAATACCCAAAACGTTCCCACATTTCGGAAAAGAATAAAAAATTAAGTCCCCTAGGATGTTTCTTTTGCATGGCAGTTTATTTGTGTAGCAATATAGAAAAAAGGATATCATTTACAAGCCCCAGCCTGAAGGCTGGTGAAACCTGCGGCACACTAGCTAACAAGCCCCAGCCTGAAGGCTGGGGGCACCTGCGGCACCCCACCTGAAGCACCCCAGCCTGAAGTACCCCAGCCTGAAGTACCCCAGCCTGAAGTACCCCAGCCTGAAGGCTGGGGTTTGTAGGGGCATCCTACACCACTAACACCAGCACAAACACCCCATCCGCCAAGATGCGATACACCTCGTTTTGAGGTTGTTTAAAGAGGCGAGGGAGCAGGTATTGGAAGGAGGAAAGGATCAACAAAACCAGGCAAAATACTGAGGTTGTAATGGTAGGCTGAATGATCCAATGCATGGCGCTAAGGGTGATTTGTAACAGGAGCATTGCAGCTTGTACCTCTCTAATTTTAGTTGGACCATAAATTTGAGTAATATTTTTTACACCACTTTCAATATCAAGTATTCGTTCAATAACCGACATACTCAATAAATTTTGCAAGGCCAATAGAAATAGGTTCAGACCAACAATTAGCATACAAATTGAGCTACAAGCAAACAAGGAACCATTTATAATTGTAATTGGGGCGAATAAAATACTGATAACATATAAAATTGAAATGAGTAATTCTTTTTCAAGGATAAATATGCGTACAAGTTTTTTGTGAAATAAAAGATAAAGTCCTAAACTAAAAAGTAATAGTAACCCAAACAGCAGTTCCAACCTACTTAAAAACACAATTGAATAATAGGCATTGATAGCAATAAGGGATATAATTGCTACATAA
>JBILJL010000319.1:0-3094 GCA_044377255.1 Bacteroidia bacterium | reverse complement strand
GCACTAAATTAGAGAACTTACAAAACGTAAAAGGTGATTATGAGGTTTTTGATTATGGTGATTTGTTTAAAAATGATACCAGATTATTTGCCGATTTTGTTCATTTAAACGGAAATGGAGCAGAGATATTTAGTGATACCTTAGTTAATAAACTGACTATTCAATAAGGTTAGGATCATGGTTTTTTGATTGACCAAAAATAGTATCCCAATGTTTCAAAATTCCTGATTTGTTTAATCAAGCATTATCAATTTTTTAGATTGATAAATATTTTTTGAAGCTTATCATGTATCCGATTAACACTTCATCAAAAAACTTAAAAACACCTAAAGGCTGAAAAATTATTGTTCTGGCCATTAGCCCGGGCCTACAGGCGCCGGGCTTTTTTTTATAAATATGTTATGAAATTTAATCATATCCCATTTTTCATATCAATACATTGAGATAAGGCTGATGCATAGCAAAACTAAAAGTGAAAAACTAAAAGTGAAAAATTATAATTTTTGAATTTTGTGTATATTTCTTTGTGGCCTTTGTGATTAGTGAAATGAACTTTTACTACCAAAGATCCAAGGTGCCAATGATATTAAAATTCCTCCGCGCAAATCCGCGCTCCTTCGCGAGCTCCAAGAATATCGGTAACTACCCATCCAAGAAAAGTCATATCTCATAATTCATATCTCATACCTCATAATTCATAATTTTTTTCTAATATTGACCTGTAAACAATGACCAAACTAAAATTCACCGTTATAGGCCTCGGGCACATAGGCAAGCGTCATGCCGCTATAATAAATACTATTCCTAATGCGGAGTTGAAAATAGTTAGAGGGAAGAGTGAAGAGGTAAGAATGAAGAGTGAAGAATTACCTCCAGATTCAAAACATTTAACTCTTAATTCTTCACTCTTACCTCTTAACTTAATAGCAGCTATCTGCACTCCAAACAATCTCCACTGCGCACAAGCCATTGAATGGATGCAAAAAGGCTACGATGTAATCATTGAAAAGCCGATGGGATTGAATGCTGAGGAGTGCAGGGAAGTGATTGAGGTGGCAAGAAAATTAAATAGAAAGGTATTTTGTGTAATGCAGAATAGGTATTCGCCACCAAGTAAATGGTTGAAGGAATTGATTGGTTCAGGCCAATTGGGAAAGATATTCAGTGTGCAGGTAAATTGCTTGTGGAACAGGAATAAGGCGTACTATGATCAGAGTAAATGGAAGGGTAAATTGGCACAGGATGGCGGCACTTTGTTTACGCAGTTTAGTCATTTTGTAGATACCGTGCTTTGGTTATTTGGCAACATTAAACCTACCTATGCGCGGTTCCATAATTTTAACCACCCCGAAATTGAATTTGAAGACAGTGGACATTTTGATTTTGAGATACTAAGTGGTGGAGTGGGAACGTTTACTTATAGCACTTCAGCACATGAGCAAAACTTGGAAAGTAGCATTACCATTTTGGCTGAGCATGGCAGTGTAAAAGTGGGTGGGCAATACATGGATGAAGTATTGGCTTGTAATGTAAAAGATTATGCCATGCCAACCTTAAGTCCAACGCTGCCTCCAAATGATTACGGCACATACAAAGGGAGCGCCAGCAATCATGCATTTGTATATGCTAATGTTTTGGATGTATTGAATGGGAATGCTAAGATAGATTGTACGCCGGAGGAGGGTTTGAGAGTAGTGGAGGTGATTGAGGAGGTATATAAATATAGAGTTAAGAGGTAAGAATGAAGAGGTAAGAATTAAGAGTTAAGAGGTAAGAATTAAGAGTGAAGAGGTAAGAGTGAAGAGGTAAGAGTGAAGAGGTAAGAATTAAGAGTGAAGAATTAAGAGTGAAGAATTAAGAGTGAAGAATTAAGAGTGAAGAATTAAGAGTGAAGAATTAAGAGTGTTAATTACTCTTCATTCTTCACTCTTCATTCTTACCTCAAAAAAATAAGCTATGAAAGAATATTATGCGCACGAAACGGCGGTTATTGATGAGGGATGTAACATTGGTACTGGAACGAAAATCTGGCATTTTAGTCATGTGATGCCTGGTTGCAAAATTGGGGAGCAATGTAATATTGGGCAGAATGTTGTGGTATCGCAAGGTGTGGTTTTGGGAAGGAATGTGAAGGTGCAGAACAATGTAAGTATTTATACCGGGGTGATTTGTGAGGATGATGTGTTTCTTGGTCCGAGTATGGTGTTTACGAATGTGATTAATCCTAGGAGTGCGTTATCGAGGAAGGAAGAATACAAGCAAACGATAGTGAGAAAAGGCGCAAGCATTGGAGCCAATGCAACAATCATTTGTGGCAATGAGATAGGGGAATATGCATTTATTGGTGCAGGTGCTGTTGTTACAAAATCATGTCCTGCTTTTGCATTAGTGTTAGGTAATCCTAGTAGGCAAATTGGCTGGGTAAGTGAATATGGACATAGGTTAGCGTTTAATGAAGAAGGGATAGCAATTTGTCCGGAAACAAAAGATAAATACAGGATACTGGATAATGTTGTATTTAAAGTAGAGTGAAGAGGTAAGAGTTATGAATTAAGAGTTTAGATTTGTTTTATGATAACCTATCAAAACAAATCTCAATTACCCATCAAGGAACGTTCCTTTAAATTTGCTGTGGAAATAGTAAAGTTCTGCAATCATTTAAAAGAACTAAGGCAATACGAAATTTCTAATCAACTAATAAGATCTGGCACCAGTATAGGAGCTAACCTTAGAGAGGCTTCAAATGGATATTCGAAGAAAGATTTTATTTATAAAGTTAGTATTGCACAAAAAGAAGCCGACGAAACAATATATTGGTTGGAAATTTTAAATGAAATTTTGAATGAAAATGAAATTGATTCATTATTGAAAGAAGCAACACAGTTATTAAAAATTATCAAAACTATTAAATTGAATGCGATTAATAGAAATGAAAAATAAATTACATTTCACTCTTACCTATTCACTCTTAATTCTTACCTCATAACTGATGAAAATACAAATGGTCGACCTTAAGGGTCAATATGATAAAATTGCTGATGAGATTAATGCGGGCATCCAAGATGTTATAGCTAACACGCAATTCATCAAAGGA
>JBILJL010000318.1:0-3096 GCA_044377255.1 Bacteroidia bacterium | reverse complement strand
TTAGAGCGGCCATAGCATGGCTTCCAGAAATTGCCGCACTTGCAAAACAACACAACAATGCAAACATATTGTGTATTCCTGCACGTTTTGTGTCTTCAGCATTGGCTTTTGACATTTTTAACGCATACTTAGGCGCTTCTTTCGAAGGAGGAAGACATCAAAATAGAGTTGATAAAATTTCAACTTATTCATAAAGCTTTATAATCCATAATTTAATAAAAAAGCGTCTTATTACTAACTAGTTTAATTCTTTTAATTTATTCATAAAGCGGGCTTAACAATTATTTAACATTAAAACAACATCGATATATATACTTTTGTTTATATTTTAAATAACTTAAATTAATTAATTATGGAATTTTTCTCTATGATGTCTAGCTTGGAAGGAAGTTTACTTTTTTTATTTTTATTTTGTATAGCTACCGTTCTTATTTATGAATTTATTAATGGTTTTCACGACACGGCCAATGCTGTGGCTACAGTAATCTATACAAAATCGTTAACCGCAAAACAGGCTGTATTTTTATCTGGTTTTTTAAATTTTGCAGGAATGGCTCTTTCTGTGTATTTATTTGGCATGAAGGTAGCGGTAAAAATGGTACAATTATTGCCAATGGAAAAAATCGCAGACATGAGTATTCACGAAAATATTGCATTAGTAGCGGCGGTATTGGTGAGTGCAATTATTTGGAATTTTGGAACGTGGTATTTTGGAATTCCTTGTTCAAGCTCTCATACCATGATCGGTTCTTTATTGGGCGCCATGGTTGGATTTTTCTTGGTTAATGGTGGTTCTGTAAAAGACATAATAGACTCTAAACCTTTTGAAAAAGGAGTAGAAGTTTTGGAATGGATGCTAATATCGCCTTTATTTGGATTTACTATTGCTATTATTCTTGTTTATATTCTAAGAAGGCTTTTGAAAAAGAAGGCGTTGTTTAAAGAAGTAAACACAAATACTCCTCCTCCAAAAGGAATCCGAGCGCTATTAATTAGTACTTGTAGTTTGGTTAGCTTTTTTCATGGTAGTAATGATGGCCAAAAAGGTCTTGGATTGATTATGATTATTTTAATGACATTTTTCCCTTTACAATATGCTTTAAAAGCTGACTTTTCAAATGATGAATCTACAAAACACCTCACTACAATTCAAACCATATTAGCTTCAAAAAATACCGATGAACATTTTAGTGGAACAATTAAAACGGTTGAGGAGCTTAAAAACGATATTGTTTTGCGAAGCGATACAACAAAAAAGGGTGTTTTTAAAATGAGAAAAAGAATGACTTCTATTCAAAAAGATTTAGAACATACCATGAAAGATGAAGATTTATTATCAAAAGAAGACAAAAAAGTATTAAAATCTGAAGTTAATTTTTTAAAATCATATACAGATGGAAATCCAGGCAATACAGTATTAATGATGATTGCTTTAGCTATTGGTTTGGGAACGGTAATTGGTTGGAAGCGAATTGTTGTTACAATTGGAGAAAAAATTGGTAAAACTCACATGACATATGGTCAAGGTGCTACGGCTGAAATAGTTGCTGCTTCTACCATTGGATTGAGTACGTATTTTGGATTGCCGGTAAGTACTACGCATGTATTAACCTCTGGAGTAGCCGGTTCTATGGTGGCTACAGGTGGTATCAAAAATTTACAAAAAAATACCATTACAAGTATTGCTCTAGCTTGGATACTTACTTTGCCGGTAACCATTACACTTTCATTAGGTTTATATTTATTGTTTAGAATATTTATCTAATACCGTGTATATAAACAATATTGTCCAATCTTTGTTTCTCTTGATTGTACTATTTGCTTATCATAACGGCATTTACCACTCTATAGATACAAAAGATCTTAGGCTACCTTATAGGTAAGCCTGGTTAAATCTTACTTAATCACAATAATATTTTTCTAATAATATCAAACCCCTCAAATACTTGAGGGGTTTATTTATTTAACATTAACTTAACACCTGTTTAACTATTTGATAACTATTTTTGCGCTGTATTAAATTATAGTTATATAAACATCAATTTCATGTTAAAAAATTTATTTTTCTTTTTGTGTTTGATTTCATCAAACATTTTCATTGGTCAAGATTCTATAAAGCCTAAAAAATGGTTTGAATCCATTCAAATTAGAGGGTATAGTCAAGTAAGATATAATAGACTACTTGAAACTAATGAAAATTTGAATTGTGAACAGTGTGATAGGTCTTGGGGTGCAAATGGTGGGTTTTTTATGAGACGAATGCGAATTATTTTTTTTGGACAAATAAGTAAACAGGTATACTTTTATATTCAGCCTGATTTTGCTAGCGCTGTATCTACTTCCAGTTTACATTTTGGTCAATTGCGCGATGCTTATTTTGATGTTGGTGTTGACAAAGACAATGAATTTAGATTTAGAATTGGGCAGAGTAAAGTACCTTACGGTTTTGAAAATATGCAATCTAGTCAAAACAGGTTGACATTAGATAGAAACGATGCTTTTAATAGCGCGGTCTCTAATGAAAGGGATTTAGGTGTTTTTTTCTATTGGGCTCCTAAAAGTACAAGACAATTATTTTCTGAATTAGTTTCTTCTGGATTAAAAGGTTCTGGTGATTATGGTGTTTTTGCTTTTGGTGCATATAATGGACAAACCGCAAACAGACCTGAGCTTAATGATAACAAACATATTGTATCACGCATAAGCTATCCTCATAAATTTAAATCGGGTCAAATTATAGAAGCGGGAATACAAGCTTATACAGGAAAAATAGTATTATCATCTATTACTAGAAATGTTGCTGTTCTTAATACAAAAAATGAATACATAGACCAAAGAATTGGGGGAACTTTTGTTTTATATCCAAAGCCGTTTGGAATTCAAGCAGAATATAATATTGGTAAAGGGCCCGAATATAATACCGCTACAAACAGTATTGATGAAAAAAATCTTGACGGCGGATATGTTTTGGGAAACTATCAATACAAATTTAAAAATCAATTAATCATTCCTTTTGTAAAATATCAATTTTATAACGGAGGAAAAAAACACGAATTGGATGCTAGAAGTTTTTCTGTTAAAGAATTAGAAATGGGC
>JBILJL010000317.1:0-3099 GCA_044377255.1 Bacteroidia bacterium | reverse complement strand
ACACCCATTGTTGTTGGCACTACAGGTTGGTATGATCAATTTGATGAAATTAAGGAAAAATGTTTATTGGAGGGGCAATCAATGGTGCACAGTACTAATTTTAGTATTGGAGTAAACTTGTTCTATAAAATTAACAAGATTTTAGCCGCTATGATGGCTCATTTTGATACCTATGATGTATCAATTGAAGAAGTTCACCATACTGCAAAAAAAGACTACCCTAGCGGCACTGCCTTGTCGTTATCTAAGCATATCATGGATGAAATAAAAACAAAAACCAGCATAAAGGAGCGACTTATATTTGGAAAAGATCAGCCTTCGCAGAGTGTAAAGGCTCATGAATTGCTGATTGAATCGTTTAGAGAAGGCGATGTAACTGGACTTCATAAAGTAAAATATGAATCAATGATTGATTCGATAGAGATTACCCATGATGCCAAATCACGATATGGTTTTGCCAAGGGTGCTTTATTGGCTGCCGAATGGATTGTTGGCAAAAAAGGTATTTTTACGATGGATGACATTTTAAATTTGGATGAAATCATCAAATAACCTTTTACTTCTCTCTGATTCCTTTTAATTTAAATCTATTTTTCGCGTAAAATGTCTGAACCTATTTTGCGTTAACACAATAAAAAAATATGCCACAGAATACCACATTTGATTTTAAATCTACCTTCGAATTTTATTTCAAAAGTCCTAAGAATTTTTCACGTAAGCAATGGATTATTGTTTCCATTTGGTGCATGTTGAATTTTATTATTGGCGGGCTTTACCTTAGTGCTGGAGCCTCATTTGGCATAGTTGCTTTAAATGTTTTTTACGGGTGTTCTTTGATTGTATTGTACTTCACTCGCATTTTAGCATTGGCAATTTCTCCTGTAATCTATGTAATTTTGTTTGTTCTTTCATTGGTAAAAGTGGTTGATAAACCTAACAATGCCATGACCTATGAATGGGGTGATGCCTTATGGTTTGCAACTTTGGCTGCTACGGTAATTAGGTCGTATTTTATTGAAGCCTATACCATTCCTACCTCTTCCATGGAAAAATCATTGTTGGTTGGAGATTTTCTATTTGTGAGTAAATTTCATTTTGGAACAAGGTTGCCAGTAACACCTTTGGCCTTCCCTTTTTCACACAATATTTTGCCATTTACAGATTCTGTTCCTAGTTATTTGAGTTTTATGCAAATGCCTTATAAGCGTTTGCCAGCTATTAGTGCTGTAAAAAATAATGATGTGGTTGTATTTAATTATCCTTATGAAGATGGTAGACCATTTGATAAGAAAGAAAACTATATCAAACGTTGTTTGGCTATAGCGGGTGATAGCATTGCTGTGATAAATGGACAAGTATTTGTGAATGGAATTGCGGCAGAGAATCCAGAAAAAATGCAGTTTAAGTACTTTGTTAAATTCAATGAAAATGGCTTTTGGACAGAAAAGTCGTTTCAAGATATGATGCGTAAATATGATATTTCGGAGGGGGAGAATTTACCTCATGGAAACTTAGATTTTGCTTTTCCACTATTTTATGAAAACAAACTTAAATTGGAGAGAGAAGAAGGGGTTTTAAAAGTAGATTCTTTGTTTAGTAATAAAGGAGAATACCAAGATTATTTGTTTCCACATAATCCTAAGCTACCTTGGAGCGTTGATTTTTACGGACCAATTTATGTGCCAAAAGCGGGCGATGTGGTTACCTTAGATAGTCTTCAATATTCATTTTATGAGCGCGTAATTAGGGTTTATGAAAATAATCCTGATTTTACCTTTGTTAATGGAAGGTTTATGCTTGGAGGAAAAGAAATTACTAGTTATCAATTTAAATACAATTATTACTTTATGATGGGTGATAACCGCCATAATAGTGCTGATAGCAGATTTTGGGGATTTGTTCCAGAGACCAATATTGTTGGTAAGGCTTTATTTGTTTGGATGAGTTGGGATAAGAATGCAACCAATGTACTTCAAAAGGTGAGGTGGAATAGGTTGTTTACTGGGATACATTAGGAAGCCCTTCGACCCTTCGACAGGCTCAGGGTGACGCGGTGGACTAAGGTTGACGTTCCCTTCAGCACGTCATGGTGCCCTTCGACAAGCTCAGGGTGACGCGGTGGGCTAATGTGTATTTCGTGTGGGTTTCTTGTGGTGGGAGATGCTTATTTTGCCTCATTAAATCTCAGAAAGAAGCATGTTAACTTCATTAACTATTTTAAACTCAAAAGTTTATGGCAAGGCCGAGATTCGCTTAAATGATTGCGATAGTCTCCAGTTGGTTGGCCCAAACAATATTGGCAAGAGTACATTGATTTATGCACTCAATTTTCTCTTTATTATTGATGGAAATAAAATGACCTTTAGTGGTCAGCGCCGTGGCGATAAAGACACCTTACACCATTATTTTCCAAATCCCAATCAAAGCTATATTGTTTTTGAGATTTTTAAGAAATCTTATTATTGTATTTTGGTTAAAAGGAATGGCGAATCTGAGTTAGAATATTATAGATTTAATAGTGAATATAAAGAGCATTTTTTTGTTGATGCCAATAAGAAATTACTCAAATTTGATGAAGTGCAAGAAGCCTTAGCAAAGGATGGAATAGCTTTGGAGGCCTTTAAAGACAAGCGTGAGGTGTTTAACACAGTATACCAACGTGGCAGGAGAAACAATGGCGTAGTTTGGTTGGATGATAATGTAAAAACGGAAGGATTGAGTAATAATTTTTCTCGTATTTACAGGTACTTGATTAATACAAAACTCATCACCAATAAAAATCTGAAAGAGGCTTTAATTGTGGCCGATAACAGAGAAAATGAAGTGCTTAATTTTTCACAAAAGAACAAGAAAGATATCATTGATTTAAGGAAAATTAACAATGAAATTAGGAACCTTAAATCGGTAAAAAACGAATTTGAGGATTTCCGTGAAGTAGTGAGTCAGTATGGCGCAAAAGCCAGAATTATTAATCAGTTGTATTTTGGGTTCAATGCCAATTACGAAAATACGCTGCCTACTTTACAAAGTCAATTGGCGGATAGAAACCAAAACATTGCTAGGATCAATACCGAAATCAATGAGAATTTAATTCCACAG
>JBILJL010000316.1:0-3106 GCA_044377255.1 Bacteroidia bacterium | reverse complement strand
GTTGGTACTGGTTGATACCAAGTCATAAGGACTATTGATCCAAACGGTATCTGTTGGTGCTGAACTTACAGTTGGTTGGCTTGGGAAAAAGTTAGCTATTGGTGGTAATACGGGACCGCCACCTGAAGCACTTACTAAATTGATTAAATAATCTTCGGTTTCACCCCAAGTATAAGTGGCACAAGGCACAACTGAAGTAGCAGTACCGCCTTCCACTTGCACCAAACGCATTCTTGAAACACCTAAAGTGGCCGTAGTTGGCACGGTAAATGTAAAAGTGTGCAAAGAAGGGAAAGGGTTGGTTGCAGTAATTGTAGTTACTAATTCAGCAGCCTCAAATGTGAAGTTCCTATTATAATCAATCCAAACATTACAAACATTGTTATAGAAAAACCCGCTACATTGTGTGAGTTCAACTGTTAAAGTATAAGAGTTACCTGGTATTAGAGAAACACCTGGCACAGTTGTCGTAAAATCAACATACTGAGGTGTACTCGTATAACAGGTAGTTAGGTTGTTGAATGAGGTTCCAAATGCACCAGTTAAAGCAACTCTTGAAATATCGTCATCTGCAGCAGAAGTTGCCCCAGTAGTGGTGCAATACTGCGCTTTAATAGCCCCAGTGCTCATAAAAAAGAGCAGCGCTATTAACATTCTAAATTGTAATTGTATTTTCATTTTTATTTATATAATTAATTTATTTTTTTGTCTCAATTTGTAGTCTCAATTTTTAATTTTAGGAATCAATAATAGGAAATTTGGTTAAAAAAAACAAAATCAGGGCATTTTAAATCTATTATCATTAACAAAAGCAGTATCATTTAGCGACAATAAAAAAGCTACTAAATCCAATTTTTCTTGAGGGGTTAGGTTCAAACCGCCCTTATCAAAATTTTTACTAATCATTGGATCCACTGTTGGAGAATTCTTAGTTCCAGAATTATAAAACTCAACTACCTCCATGAGTGTATTAAATCGTCCATCATGCATATAGGGCGCGGTAAATGAAAGATTTCGCAAAGTGGGCGTTTTCATTCTACCCATATCCTCAGATTTTCCAGTGATTCGAAACAATCCACTGTCTTTTTGAACCTCGTCTAAACCATTGTTATGAAACCCAAAATCTGTAAAAAAAGGTGAACTTAAATTTCCATGACAATGAAAGCAATCGCCTTTTTCAGACCCAAAAATCGCCATTCCATTAATTTCACTGGGAGTTCTTAATCGCTGGCGACGTTCAGCTTTGTCGAAATTTGAATTGCCGCTTACCAATGTTCTTTCGAATTGGGCCAGTGCGCGGGCTAATTTAACTGAAGTAATACTGTCTGAACCAAAAGCTTTGCGGAATAACCCAGGGTATTCAGGATTTTTTTGCAACCTAGCAATAACATCGAATAGGCTGCTATTGGCCATTTCAATTGGGTTCAAAATTGGACCTAAGGCTTGTCTTTCTAAATCATTGGCCCCACCATCCCAAAAATAACGGTGACTTGTTAGGTTGTATTTATCAGCCCAAGCCAGGTTAAAAAGCGGCATGGCGGCTCTGTTTCCAACTTGGCCAGTTATGCCAACACTAAATTTATTTGGATCAGCAAAAGAATAAGCAGGCTGGTGACAAGTTGCACAACTCTGGGTATTATTGGCCGATAAAATAGGATCAAAAAATAATTTTTGCCCTAAAGCTACACCTGCATTGGTTAAAGGATTAGTTTCTGGAATGGGGAAAGTTGACCATCCCAAATTAGTTGGCAAATTAAGCTGATATGGCGTTGGGTCATAAGCAAAAATATCTCCAACTATCGGATCTTTTTTACAAGAAGCCAATAATGAAAATACCAAACTTAAACCAATAACCAACTTCTTCATATCAAAATATTAGGGTGTTATGTTGCTAATAGTAACCATATCGGACATGTTTTTTGCAAACTTTTTCGCAGAAGGTTCTGTTTCACTATGAATAGTATAACCATCCACTTCAAAACTATAATTTTCTGGATTCTGAAACATTTCATTCACCTCCATTAGCATGTTAAAAGTTGCTTTATTAGATTTTACTTTATACATCCTCAAATCAAGGTTAATACTAGGCTGATTTCCATCACCACCTAAGTCAAAGGAATAATTTTTACCTTTTGTGGTGGCTCCATTTATTCGGTAAAAAATGTACCCAGTACTCCATGTCCAAAACATGCCCCAAGATGGATCCAAAGCGCCTTCTTGAAGTCCGTTGTGATTTGCAAAACTATCAACCGCCAACAGAAATGAAATGCCTGTATAATTACCTGCAGGAACATTTTGAATGGTAAATGTTTGAGAGCCTACAACACTTGCATCTAATAGGTTATAATTTTTTAAATTGACTATATCACCATTGGGTTTGTGCAGGGTAATATTACTCAAATAATGCCTCAATTCTTTGATGGTAAACGTATCAGCCGCAGCATTGGTATAATATTTTGACCCAAACTCTAGCGCAGCTCCTTTGAATGCATAATTCATTTTAAAAGTAAGCGTTCCTGAATTGGAAGGGTTAACAATTCCTTGAAAATTTGTTACAGTATCCCAAACATTAACTGTTTCATCTGGCTTGGTAGTTTCAGTTTCTTTGCATGATCCCAAAATTAATACTAGCCCAAGTAGGGAAACAAAAAGTATACTAAAGTTATTTTTATTAATCATCTTGTATTTTGCATAAATCTGTTCATTAAGATTTATATATTTGCTAGGCAATTTAGTTATTGTATTCCAAATTTAAAGTTAATTTTTACTTAAAACCATGGCAAGTTTAGATATAGTTAGCAAAACCGACCTTCAAAGGGTTGATAATGCTGTAAATACTGCAAAAAAAGAACTCATTAACCGGTATGATTTAAAAGATGAATTGTGTTCAATTGAATTTGATAAAAAAGGGAAATTAATAAAGCTTGAAGCCAAGCAAGAAATGGCAATGCAAACGCTCATTGATATCATTTTAGGGAAATTTAGCAAACAAGATTTGGATGTTAGGATACTAGATTTAAGCTCTGGACCAAGACCCAGCGGCAGGTTGGTATTGCAAGACATAAAAATTAAGGAAGGTTTAGACAAAGAAACAGCTAAGAAAATA
>JBILJL010000315.1:0-3112 GCA_044377255.1 Bacteroidia bacterium | reverse complement strand
ATTCATTCTAGTTGGGAAGAAGAATTATTTAAATACATTACTTGCATCGTTCAAAATAAAGGCCAGAAAATGATTGCAATAAATGGCATGCCAGATCATATTCATATATTAATTGGATTGAAACCATCTTGCTCAATATCTGAATTAGTTAGAGAAGTAAAAAAATCGAGTAATAAGTTTATTCATGAGAAAAAATACAGCAAATTCAAATTCAGTTGGCAAGAAGAGTATGGCGCATTTTCTTATAGTCATTCGAATTTGGGTAGCGTGGTAAGTTATATTGCCAACCAAAAAGAACATCATAAAAAGACATCTTTTAAAGATGAATATACTGCGTTTTTGAACAAGTTTGAAATTGACCATAAGCCTGAGTATTTATTTGAATGGATAGATTAGCATCGTTTGGTCAACCACAAATTGCAGAATAAACATGCGACCCTTTCTGGGTCGTGGGTTTGCGGTGGGGCATGATTGTGCTATAAACATGCGACCCTTTCTGGGTCGTGGATATGTAAGGAGACGCTATGTTGCTATAAACATGCGACCCCTTTTGGGTCGTGGATTTATTGTGAGGTGTGATGTTGCAACTATTGCATCTGACAAAAGACGAAAGACCAATGACCTTCCCCTATACCGCTACTGGAGCTTTAATGGCAGGGTGTGGATTGTAATCAACTAAGGTAAAATCTTCGAATTTGAAATCAAAAATTGATTTGACTTCGGGATTGATTTGCAAGGTAGGATAAGGTCTTGGATCTCTGCTCAATTGTAATTCTACCTGTTCAAAATGGTTGCTGTAGATATGTGCATCGCCAAAGGTATGAATGAAATCTCCTACTTGCAGGTTGCATACTTGGGCAATCATGTGTGTTAAAAATGCATAGCTGGCAATATTGAAGGGCACGCCTAAAAACATATCAGCACTGCGTTGGTATAATTGGCAACTTAATTTGCCATCGGCCACATAAAACTGAAAAAATGCATGGCATGGCATGAGGGCCATTTGAGGCAAATCGGCCACATTCCAAGCACTAACAATCATTCTTCTGCTATCTGGATTTTTCTTGATGGTTTCAATTACCTCGCTCAATTGATCAATGTGCTGGCCATTTGGTGCTGGCCAAGAGCGCCATTGGTAGCCATAAACCGGACCTAAATTACCGTCTTTATCGGCCCATTCATCCCAGATAGTTACGCCATGGTCTTTGAGGTATTGGGTATTTGTTTCTCCTTTGATGAACCAAAGTAGCTCGTGGAGTATAGATTTTAAGTGTACTTTTTTGGTGGTAATCATTGGAAAACCTTCGTTGAGGTTGAAACGAATTTGTGCGCCAAAAACACTGCGCGTGCCTGTTCCTGTTCTATCCGATTTAAAGGTTCCGTTTTGGTATATGTGCTTTAAAAGCTGTTCGTATTGATTCATGTTTGCCAAAATTATCTTCAAGTTTAATTAGGTTCAGGCAAGAGTTGTTTCTTTTTTTTCAACAAACAAAATCGGGAATAATTCAAACTCACGAATCAGTAACCTTTTTAGGTTCAAACCGAAAACACCAAAGGATTTTAAAAATGGATGACAAAACTAGTTTCTTAAATAATTTATTAAAACGTTAAATTAAATCACATTCATGGCAATTAAAGGGCATTGTTATGTGCATTTGCTTGGTCATTTATGACCAAAAGCAAGAATTTTTAGGTTTGAACCAAATTTTTAGCCATATCAAATTTGCATAGCAGGTAGGAATAGGTATTTTTGCAATTCATTTAAAAATCAAAGTAACAAAATGGCGGAAGCAATCAATATGCCCAAAATGAGTGATACCATGACCGAAGGTGTTATTGTATCTTGGCTTAAAAAGGTGGGTGATGATATAAAACCAGGTGATATTTTAGCAGAAGTGGAAACCGACAAGGCTACCATGGAGCTTGAAAATTATGTGAAAGGTACACTTTTACACATTGGCATACCTGCTGGAGGCTCTGTTCCTGTTGATGCTTTAATTGCCATAGTTGGTGCAAAAGGCGAAGATTTTAGTGCCTTATTGAAAGGTGCTACACCAAAAGCTGCTGCACCTACCGAAACCAATACAGAAGTAAGTGCTCCAAGCGAACCTGCTGCAAGCACTCCAGCTACTGTAATAGCAGCAAGTGCTGAAGATAGTAGGTTAAAAGCCTCTCCTTTGGCTAAATCTGTTGCCAAAGAAAAGGGAATCGATTTGAACCAAATAGCTGGAAGTGGCGATAATGGTAGAATTGTAAAGAAAGATGTAGAAAATTTTGTTCCTGCGAACAACAATAATGGAGTGGCTAAATCGGCAACAGTTGCTTTGCCACAAATTGTAGCACAAGAAAGTTATACAGAAGTTGCGGTGAGCCAAATGCGTAAAGCCATTGCTCGCAGGTTGAGCGAGAGCAAACATACTGCTCCGCATTTTTATTTAACCATGTCGATTAACATGGACAATACCATTGCTGCTCGCAAGCAAATGAATGAGTTTAGTGAGGTAAAAATTTCTGTAAACGATATTATAATTAAGGCAGTAGCAGCTTCATTGCGAAAAAATCCAAATGCCAATTCATCTTGGTTGGGCGATAAAATTAGGTATAACCAGCACATCAATATTGGCGTGGCAGTTGCCATTGAAGATGGTTTAATTGTGCCTGTGGTAAAGTTTGCCGATAACAAAAGCATTGCTCATATAAGTGCTGAGGTAAAGCAATTGGCAGAAAAAGCCAAAGCTAAAAAACTACAACCTACCGAGTTTGAAGGAAACACCTTTACTATTTCAAACTTAGGCATGTTTGGCATTGACGAGTTTACAGCAATCATTAACCCACCAGATGCCTGCATTCTAGCAGTTGGTGCGGCCAAAGAAGCTGTGATTGCAGAAAATGGTCAGGTGAAAATTGCCCAAGTAATGAAGGTAACCTTAAGCTGCGATCACCGTGTGGTTGATGGCGCTGTAGGTTCGGCTTTCTTGGCAACCTTGAAAGATATGCTAGAGAATCCGGTGAAGATGTTGGTGTAAAAGGAAGGCTTCTGGCGACTGGCTGCCGGCTTCTGGCTGGTAGTTGTTGGTCTTTATCTGTTAACCGCCAACCTTAAGTTATTAGA
>JBILJL010000314.1:0-3135 GCA_044377255.1 Bacteroidia bacterium | reverse complement strand
ATGGAGAATTGGATCACCTAAGAGTAGTTAGAAGCATATTAAAAAAGATCGATTTAGATGAAAGTTTTCTCGGGTGTGGTTCACAATATCCAACCAATAAAAGAGACGCAGACGCTTTGGTTCGAAACGAAACAAAACCCAGTGCCATACACAACAATTGCAGCGGGAAACATGCTGGTATGCTTGCATTATGTAAGCTATTGGGGCATGAGCTTGTTGGGTATTTAAACCCCAATCATCCTATTCAACAAATTATCCTTACTTATGTAGCTGAGATGTACGAATTTCCTACATCAAAGATGGTATGTGCATTGGATGGCTGCACTGCACCTGTTTATTCCATTCCTGTTTACCACCAAGCCTTGTGTTTTAAAAATCTGGTCGACCCAAAACAATTCTCCTTAGAAAGGCAGGAAGCATGCAGAATAATTGTAGATTCAATAGCTAAGTTCCCCTATATGGTGGCAGGTAGTAAAAGGTATTGCAGCGACATGATGGAAATTTGCGCTCCTCAAATTATTGGCAAAACTGGTGCTGAAGGCATTTTTTGCATGAGTTTTACAGAACAGAAAATAGGTGTTTGTATCAAAATAGATGACGGCAAAATGTTGCCACAATACAATGTTGCGCAAGCATTAGTTGAAGTCAGCGGTTTGTTTCCTATTGAACTAATTCAACCACTCCACTCTTATGTTAGCTCAGATTTGAAAAATTTTAACCAATTGATTACAGGAGAAATCACCATAAAAAGCGATCTTTTTGAGCCATTTTCCTCAATTTTTAAAGGCTAAATTGCGTTAATTAATTTATATTATTAATTATTGGAAAACTTGTGGATAACAAAGGCTTAATATTGGCTCCTATTTATTAGGTAAATCGTGGCTCAAAGCCTATTTTAGCACTTTAATTTATTTTAGTTAAGATGAGCAACGAAGCAATGGAAAACAGAGAAAATTATTCGGCAGACAATATTCAGGTTTTAGAAGGATTGGAAGCTGTTCGTAAAAGGCCAGCCATGTATATTGGTGATGTAGGAGCAAGAGGTTTGCACCATTTGGTTTATGAGGTTGTAGATAATTCAATTGATGAGGCACTCGCAGGTTTTTGTAAGAACATAGTTGTTACCATAAACGTTGGCGATTCAATTACAGTTGTGGATGATGGTCGTGGTATTCCTACAGGAATGCATACCAAGGAAGGGAGATCTGCACTTGAAGTAGTAATGACTGTTTTGCATGCTGGTGGTAAGTTCGATAAAGATACTTACAAAGTTTCGGGGGGGTTGCATGGTGTAGGTGTGAGTTGTGTTAATGCATTATCAACCTTATTAAGAGCAACTGTTCACAGAGAAGGTAAAATTTTTCAGCAAGATTATAATTGTGGAAAGCCAGTTTTTGATGTAAAGGTTGTTGGAGAAACGGATCATACTGGAACCACCATTTATTTTGAACCAGATGGCAGTATCTTTACTACTCTAGAATATAAATACGAAACAATTGCAGCGCGCATGCGTGAGCTATCTTATTTAAACCGTGGCATTACTATTACTCTCAAAGATGATCGTCCTGATGAAAATGGCAAATTGCGTGAGGAGATTTTCCACAGTGATGGTGGTTTAAGAGAGTTTGTTACCTACCTAGATGGAACAAGAGAAAAACTATTGCCTGAACCTATTTATTTTGAAGGTGAAAAGAATGGTGTTCCTGTTGAAGTAGCGATGACATATAACAATGGTTATACCGAGAACCTTCATTCATATGTAAATAACATCAATACCATTGAAGGTGGAACACACGTTGCTGGATTTAGGAGAGCGCTCACTCGCACTTTAAAAGCTTATGCAGATAAAGAAGGATTATTGAAAAACCTAAAGTTAGAAATAGCAGGAGATGATTTTCGTGAGGGCCTAACTGGTGTAATTTCTGTTAAAGTACAAGAGCCACAATTTGAAGGTCAAACCAAAACTAAATTAGGTAACAGCGATGTAACTGGGGCTGTAGATACCTGTGTGGGCGAAATGCTCAATAATTTTCTAGAAGAAAATCCCAGGGAGGCAAAGCTAATTGTACAAAAGGTAATTTTGGCCGCTACCGCAAGGGCTGCAGCTCGCAAAGCGCGTGAAATGGTTCAACGTAAAGGAGCTTTAACCGGAAGTGGATTACCTGGTAAATTGGCCGATTGTCAAGAAACCGACCCAGCTGTATGCGAAATATATTTAGTAGAGGGAGATTCTGCTGGTGGAACTGCCAAGCAAGGGCGTAACCGTGCAAACCAAGCTATTCTCCCACTTAGGGGTAAGATTTTAAATGTTGAAAAAGCCTTAGAGCACAAAATATACGAGAACGAAGAAATTAGAAATATGTTTACCGGCCTTGGTGTTACCATTGGTACACCAGAAGATGGAAAAGCATTGAACCTAACCAAACTTCGCTACCATAAAATTATTATCATGACGGATGCCGACGTGGATGGCAGTCATATCCGTACCTTGATTCTTACCTTGTTTTTCCGATACATGAAGGAGCTAATTGAATATGGCTATGTTTATATAGCTCAACCACCTTTGTATTTAGTTAAAAAGGGTAAAGAAGAGGAATATTGCTGGACAGAACCACAGCGTGACGAAGCTGTATTGCGTTTAGCTAAGGGAGGAAATCCAGATTCAGTAGGTATTCAACGTTATAAAGGTTTGGGAGAGATGAATGCCGAACAATTATGGATGACCACCATGAACCCAGAAACACGCACACTAAAGCGCGTTGGATTAGATTCTGCTGCAGAAGCTGATCATGTGTTTAGCATGTTAATGGGCGATGAGGTACCACCTAGAAGAGAGTTTATTGAGTCGAATGCCAAATATGCTCGCATTGACGTATAAAATATAGGTTCAAAAAGCCTGTGTACCCCCACAAACGATGGGGGAAGGAAATAACCGAAAGGTTGTTTATATATAAAAGTCCTGCAATGAAAATTGCGGGACTTTTTTTAGTTAAATGGAGAGTTTTTTTCTCTGGAAATAACTTTATAAACTCGGTTATCAATGTAGTTTGGGAAAATTTTATTGATCCAATACATCAGTTTTCCAGTTAGCGTTAGCACTTGGTATTTTTTTCGACTGATCACCATTTCAACAAT
>JBILJL010000042.1:0-12024 GCA_044377255.1 Bacteroidia bacterium | reverse complement strand
CAACCTGAATTATAATAATTATTCTGACTTCTGGTCATTTAGTCCAAGGGTCCTGGGCCTTCCACAAATCAACCAAAGCTTCCTAGATTGGAAGATTTTTCCTAATCCTAGCCTCGGAAAATTTAGTATTCAATTCAATAGGCTAAGGATGGAAGAGGTGAATACAGAACTATTTAACCAATTGGGCCAACTGGTTTATAACAAAAAGGAAATTATAACAACTGGGAATATTGAAATAGACTTATCCTCCTCAGCCATACTTCCGGGTATATACACTATTAAAATATCAGGGGGTGATCACAGTAAGGTGGAAAGACTTGTTATTTGGTAAGAGTGCAAATAAGTATGTAAATAAAAATTACACTTTATCAAACCCTAATTTTAAAGTCAATCGAACCATTAACGTTGAATTTATTCCGATATTAATTTGGTTGTCCAAAATATTAAATGAATAATATGGAACCATAATTGGGCCTCCTATTGATGTTATTGCAGAGGCTAACCAATTATTACCATTTGCCTGAGAACGAATGTAATAAAAATCTGATACGAATGAACCATATTGATCAGTGGTTTTGGAAACATCTATGGCAATTGTTCCAAATTAGATTCCTGGTGCGTTAGGGGAATTAACAGAAGGCAAAGTGAAAATTACTGTTCCTTCAAAAGGAAATCCTTCATAATACAAGTCAAGCCCTTTTCGGTTATTTAAACAATAAAAGGAGGATCTCTCATTTGAAATATTGGTAAAGTTGGAATTTTCAATTTGTAAGTCTTGGCATCCAAACATTGAAATATCAGAAAATGTCGAATTTCTGAGAAAAATTTCACGCGGAAAAATATCAAATCGATAATCCGCAACCACTAAAAAACCACAATTGGATAAATCAATCAAAACATTTGTGACACTTAATATCAATAAACTACCTATTGAAGAACCTAGAATGGAAATTTTTGAACATGGTATACTATTAGGTTTTTCACCATAGCGGGACAATACCATACCTTGCGGGCAATTAAAACTTGTCATATTAATATTTTCGGAACCTGAAACCAAAATATCCTGATAATTGGCACTGGGTTTGTAATTTGAACCTTTAAAATTTTGAATTAATCCATTTGAAGAAATTATATTAGGTGGATTGACTGGGTCTGAATTATAAGAAATCAGTATTCCATAATTTGTGTCCTCACGGCCTATATATCCTTCTGAATATTCAACTACATTATTGATAATAGTGAATTCATTTACCCCATTTAATTCAATAGAACTCGAAAAAATATCCTTAAACAGGCAATTTTGGATGGTTAATCTTGAACAATCAAGGGCAGATATACCATCAATAAAACCAACATTTTCCATTATCAGGTTATCTATCGTAATGTTATTTCCGTACGTCAATAAAATTCCATTGCCTAAGCAATTTTTTACGGTGGAATTACATATTGAAATGTTATTACTAATTCTTACTGCTACGAATGAACCTAAATAATTATTTCCCTGATAATACAGTCCTAAATCTTTTGAAATGCAGTTATTGATAATAATATTATTGCAACCATCATTTACATTTGTTGAAATGACAATACATGATAATAATACATCTTTAAATGTTAGATTATCTAGCTCAATATTATCACAATCAATTATTGATATTGCATTTGCATTATAATATGATGGGCTTTTTGAAATCCCGCTTTTATTTTCATCAAAATTGAAACCTTCAATTCTAGTATCCCAGGCCTGTTCTAAAATAAATATGGGTGAATTAATTGTATTGTCTTTTTGTTTTATTGTTACGCCATTTCCAATTAATGTAAAATTGGCAGGGATACTAACATTACTAACTATATATGGTTCGGTTTGATATTGGAAAATGAAAAGTGTACCATTTTGCGAGCCCCTAAAAAAGTAATTGCATCTTGAATACTGGTAGTATCATCTGACCCATTTGGGGCAATAGTGAATTCGTAAATAAGTGACATGTTATTTTTGTACCAATGATTTAAAGTTGTAATAGAAATATTTTATTAATTAATTACTCATTAATAATTCTTTTCTTAAAATATCTAATGAGGTTAGCGACGTTCTTAAAACTGTTCTTTCGCGGTTATCTCCCATATTATATTTCTTGGCAACGGTGCCATTAGGCGAAGCCAAGGCAATCCAAACGGTACCAACGGGCTTTTGTTCTGAGCCACCTCCAGGCCCAGCTATACCGCTTGTGGCAATTGCATAGGTAGTTTTAAATTTAGCTTTCAAATTTTGGGCCATAGCTATAACGCATTCTTCACTTACTGCGCCAACTGAATTAATAATTTCGGCAGGAACATTCAGTTCATCCATTTTTATTCTATTAGCATAACTCACAATACTACCTATAAAATAATCTGAACTACCAGGGATCGAAGTTATCATTTGAGCAAGAAATCCGCTGGTACAACTTTCGGCTGTGCTTAAGGTAGCATTTTTGTTTCTCAATAGTTTTCCAACAACTTCCGAAATGGAATCATCGCCTTCACCAAAAATATACTCTCCAATTGTATTATAAAGCTCAATTATAATTGGGTTGAGTTCTTTATTAAGTATATCCATGTCTTCACCATAAGCGCTGAATCTTAGGCGCACAGAACCTACAGATGGAAGGTAGGCAAGTTTAATATGTTTAGGAAGCGTTTCTTCTATATGAATAATTTTATTAGCTAAGAAGCTTTCACCAATTCCTATTGTTTGTATGGTTCTATGAAGGATAGCAGGAAAGTTAAAATGGGATTTTAATTTAGGTATGGCCTCTTCTTCAAAAATAGTTTTCATTTCAAAAGGCACGCCTGGCAAACTTATAAAAGCTTTACCATTTTCATAAAACCACATACCAGGTGCAGTTCCATTTTTATTCCATAAAACTTCACAACTTTGTGGAACCATTGCTTGTTGATTATTTGAATCGATCAATGGTAAATTTCTTTTGGTAAAAATAGATTGAACCCAATCAAGTACTTGTTGGTTTAAAACTAGTTCAGTATTAAAAAAATCTGCCATGGTTATCTTGGTAATATCATCTTTGGTAGGTCCAAGTCCGCCCGTAATAATAATTACATCACTTCTATGCGAAGCCTCAAGAAGGGCGTTGGTAATGGCTTCCCGGCTATCGCTTATAGTTGATTTGAAATGAACACCTATTCCTAATTTATTTAAATACTGTCCGAGCCAAGATGAATTAGTATCGATTACTTGACCTAATAATAATTCATCACCTATGGTTATAATTTCTGCTTTCATTTTATTTTGAATCGGGATATTTTCATGTTTGGTTTAAAGGTAAGGTTCATACTTAAAAGAAAAAAATATCTATGCATTAATTTTTTTCAAAATTTATAAGGACACATGTTAATTTTTATGTTAAACTGTATAAAAAAATATACTGATTTTGCATTTTATAAGTCAAATTTTTATATAAACATACAAGAATAGTTTTCATGTGTACTTTCAAATTTTACTTTTAATTTTGATTATATTTTAAAACATGAATACCTTGTAGCTATAGTAAAATATGGTTGTGCGAGCTGTTTATATTTTTATAATTTTAAAAATATTAACAAATAAAAACAAAAAAATGTTTTTGAGTGAATGAAGGATGATAAAAAAAATCAAAGTATTTAATCACATTATTAAAGGAATTATGATAGCTGAAGATAATAGTAAAATCAATTACTTTAGCGTGTTGACATCAGTTATCAACATTCATAAGTGGTAATTTTTTTGCATTGATTTACAGGAAGTACTTGAAAATATTAAATACACTTTTAACTTTGTTTTCGTAATCAATCAAATTTTTATATACATGGCAACGACCAAAAAAACTAAAAAAGCTGCTGCTCCTTCAAAAGGACCAGCTAAGAAAGCAGCAACTAAAAAAGCTGCAACAAAGAAGGCTGCTCCTAAAAAAGCTGCTGCTAAGAAAGCTGCTCCTAAGAAAGCTGCTGCTAAGAAAGCTGCTCCAAAGAAAGCTGCTGTTAAGAAAGCTGCAACTAAGAAAGCTGCTCCTAAAAAGGCTGCAACTAAAAAAGCTGCAACTAAAAAGGCTGCGCCTAAGAAGGCTGCTGCTAAGAAGGCTGCAACTAAGAAAGCTGCAACTAAAAAAGCTGCACCTAAGAAAGCTGCTAAGTAATTCTTTCTTAGAAAAGTTTTATTTGAAAATAAAAAAGGTCCCTTCGTGGGACCTTTTTTATTCTAAGAAGTTTCATAAAATTTATTAGAACAAAATGGATTCAAGAAAATTATTTAAACTATTGTTGGTTCTGGTTATATTATGTGTTGGTGCATGCAAAGCTAAGCGCTGCGCTAGTTTTGAGAATCAAGATAAAGAGTATAAACTTAAATATGACCGACATGGTCGTGTGAAGAAGTAAGATTTTGTAATTCTTCAAAGTAATGAATTGCCTGTTTAATGGTATTGATTTCAAATATCATTAATATAAGATTTTGGTTACTTTGTTTCAACTTACATCTTTTAGGATGTTGTTGTACATAGTTTAATATACCTGTAAAAACTTCTGATTGATAATAGTGTTGCTTTTGCTCTGCTGGAAAATAGGCCAACAATTGCTTTCTTTTTAAAATCAATTTTTCAAAACCTAGTTTTTTTCCTATCTCCCTCAATTGAATCAGTGCAATTAAGTCGAGTACTTCATTAGGTACTTTACCAAATCTATCTTCCAATTGTAATTTAAAATCACCTAATTCTTTATCGGTGCTTAATGAAGATAATGCATTATACAGGTTCAATCGTTCACCTATATTTCTAACATAAGCATCAGGAATCAATGCTTCCAAATCAGTTTCTAAATTACAATCTTTAGATTCAATGTGGTTGATATTTTTTTCGTCTTTGAATAAATCTGCAAATTCATCTTCTTTCAGTTCGTGAATAGCTTCATCAAGAATCTTGTGGTACATCTCAAATCCTATTTCAGCAATAAAGCCGCTTTGCTCTCCACCTAAAAGGTTTCCTGCTCCTCTTATATCTAAGTCTCTCATGGCAATATTGAAGCCGCTGCCCAAGTCACTAAATTCTTCTATCGCTTGTAGTCTTTTTCTTGCATCTGTGCTTAGGTTTGCCATATGCGGAACAAGGAGTGTGCAAAAAGCTTTTTTGTTGCTTCTGCCAACTCTTCCTCTCATTTGGTGCAAATCACTCAAGCCAAACATGTGTGCATTGTTTATAATGATTGTGTTTGCATTTGAAATATCTAAGCCTGCTTCAATAATTGTTGTAGCCACCAATACATCATATTCTCCCTCAATAAAACGCATCATCACATCTTCTAAGTGGTCACCTTCCAATTGACCATGCGCAATAGCAACTTTTACCCCAGGGCAAATGGCTTCAATGTGAAGTCCAATGTCGTAAATATCTTTTACCCTATGGTGAACAAAAAATACTTGGCCACCTCTTTCCACTTCATTCATGATTGCCTCTTGAATGATCTCATCGGAATAATTGTACATGGTAGTTTCAACAGGCTGCCTATTGGCAGGAGGAGTATTGATGATAGAAAGATCTCTGGCACCCATGAGTGAAAAATGTAAAGTTCTAGGGATAGGTGTAGCAGTAAGTGTTAAGGTATCAACATTGTTTTTAAAGGCCTTCAATTTTTCTTTAGCCGCTACCCCAAATTTTTGCTCTTCATCAATAATTAATAAACCAAGGTCTTTGAATTTTGTGTCTTTGCTTAACAAACGATGCGTGCCAATTACTAAATCTAGTTTACCTTCAGCTAATTTTTTTAGCACAGCCTTTTGTTCGGCAGCCGATTTAAACCTATTGATGTAATCTATGTTACATGGGAAATCTTTGAGTCTTTCTTTAAAAGTTCTGTAATGTTGATTTGCAAGAATAGTAGTGGGAACTAAAATGGCCACTTGTTTGCTATCACAAATTGCCTTGAATGCCGCTCTGATGGCAATTTCTGTTTTGCCAAATCCCACATCTCCACAAATTAACCGGTCCATAGGATGTGGGTTTTCCATGTCCTTTTTTACATCATGGGTTGCCTTACTTTGATCGGGCGTATCTTCATACATAAAGGAGGCCTCTAATTCAACTTGCAGGTAATTATCAGGTGAAAATGCAAAGCCCTCCATTCCTTTCCGCTTTGCATATAGTTTAATTAAATCTCTTGCTATGTCTTTTACTTTCTTTTTGGTATTGCTTTTTAGCTTATCCCACGCATCGCTTCCCAGTTTATTCATCCTGGGTACGCTGCCTTCTTTACCTACATACTTTGATATTTTGTGTAATGAATTAATGCTAACATAAAGTAAATCATTGTCTCTGTAAACCAAGCGCACGGCCTCTTGCAGTTGCCCGTTTATCTCCAATTTTTCTAGGCCAGCAAACTTGCCTATTCCATGATCTATATGCGTTACATAGTCGCCAGGTCTTAATTCTCTGAGTTCTTTTAGTGTAATAAGTTTGCTGCCGCTATAACCACTTTTAACTTTTCCTTTATAGAATCGATCAAAAATTTGGTGTTCGGTATAGTAAGCACATTTTAATTGGTGGTCAATATATCCACTTGAAAGTCCATGATAAATTGGTTCAAATTTAACCTCCTTGTCCAAGTCTTCAAATATGGTATACAGTCTTTCAATTTGTCTGCTACTTTCGCTAAAAATGAAGTTTTGGTAACCCTTAGCCATATTGTCTTTTAAGTTGTCTATTAACATCTTAAAGTTTTTATGGAATACTGGTTGTGGACTAGTTGAAAAATCAATGGTAATATTTGCCTTGTTATTTTTACGATTTCCAAATTCAATCATATTGAATGAATTAATTCCTTTCATCCAAAGTTTGGAATCAAGCCAAGTATTTTCTATTCCTTCAAATTTTAATTCTTTTTCGGCGTGTAATTTAATATCGAATTTAGCAGCTTTCTCAAGACCTCTGTTGATTTGATCTTTGCACAATGAAATATCTTGAGTCCAAACAATTGTTTCATTAGGCAAGTAATCAAAAAGTCTTTGTTGTTTTTGAATTTCCTTTTGCACATTAGGTATAATAAAAAAGCGATCTACTTTTCTAATGGATAACTGATCAAATGGTTCAAATATTCTGATGCCTTCAATTTGGTCTCCGTTTAATTCTATGCGATAGGGTTTTTCATTACTAAAAGAAAAAACATCTACAATTCCGCCTCTGATACTAAATTGCCCAGCTTCATAAACAAAATCTGTTCTTTCAAAATGGTGTTCAGTTAAAAATTCCATGAAGAACTCTAAATCAAACGCATCGCCTACTTTTAGTTCATAGGTGTTTTGGTTCAAATCGCTTTCACTCATTACCCATTCGCACATTGCCTCCGCGGTGGTAATTACCCATTCCGATTTAGAGAACTTTTGGTTCAGTCTATTTAAAACTTCTGCTCTTTCTAAAACCAATTGGTTGTCTATTGTTTCTGGTTGAAAGCTTCTTTTATAAGAGGAAGGGAGGTAATTAATTGTTTTACCAGGGACTAAATTCTCAATATCCGAAACAAAGTATTTGGCTTCATCTATGGAGCTACAAATAATTAGTTGAGGGCAGTTTTTTTGCTCGTATATTAAAGCGGCTAACATCGGGCATGAAGAGCCTATTAATCCATTTATATGAATTACTTTGTTATCTTTATTATCGATGGCATTATTAAATACCAAAAATTCTTCTGAGGAAAGGTATAGGTCAAAAATATCTTTTAACTTCATAAAACAGTTTAGCCCGGTGGAGTGCCGGGCGGTTTTTTTAGACTACAAAAATAGGTTTTTGTGGAGAGTAAAGAAATCTCTTTTAGGTAATATTTATTAAAGCTTCCTTCAGTTTTTCACTTTCTGTGTGCTTACAAAGAAATAGCTTAAAACATTGGGCTGAATTTACAACCGACTCAGCTACAGTATTTACTGCTAAAGCAAAAATTGGTTTACATTGATTTGGATTTTATTGAGGTATTAAAAATAATTCATATTGAATTACCTTAGATTTTTTCTATTAAATAAATGCCATTGTCTTCAATACTAATTTTTTTCATTTTATATAACATGCCAATGGCTTTTTTGAAAACTTTTTTACTCATTTTTAATCTTGCCTGAATTTCTTCTGAGGAGCTACTATCCGAAAGGTTTAAATAGCCTTTATTTTTCTTCAACATAGTATAAATAACCTCGGTTTGGTCATCTACATGTTTGAACCCAATTTTCTGAATGCTTAAATCAATTTCACCATTGTCCTTTATCTTTTTTATATAGGCTTGGTAAGTATTTCCTTTATAAAGTTGTTCAAATACTTCGTTATGATAAATTAATCCCTTATGCTTTCCTTCAACAATTGCTAGGTAGCCAAGGGGGGTATCCTCAAAAATGGTTGCCTCAACCATTTGTCCTTCTTTTAAATTGATTTTTTCATTGGATAGAAACTTTTTTATCTTGCTCGACCCAACCAGTCTTTCAGTAAGTTCATCTACATACATGGCTATTAGGTATTCTTCACCTTCCTCCATTTTTTCTGATTGTTCTTTAATTGGAACCAATAAGTCCTTTTCCATACCCCAATCTAAGAAAGCGCCAAAAGCATTAACTTGGTTCACCTTAAGTTTTGCAAAGCCGCCTAATTCAATCAAAGGCACCAATGTGGTAGCTACTAATCTGTCCTCAGAATCTTTGTATATAAATACTTCTAAGATTTCTCCAACCTTCAATGATTTTGGTACATACTTATTTGGAAGTAACACTTCATTTCCTTTCAAATCTGCTAAGTACATTCCAGCTGCTGCGTTGCGGTTTGCCGTTAGTGTGGTATTTTTACCTATTTCAATCATTCTTCAAAGGTAGGTTACTTCACTTTAATTACAGCAAGTGCTCCATTGCTGGTTGGAACATAGCCATATTCATAGCAACAAATGCAGGTTTCACCATCATCAAGCTGTTCAATGTGCGTGTGGAAGTTTAAAACAAATCCTAATTCTTGTATTTTTTTTTCAAATACTGTTTTTGGGGATGTTTTTTTTTCGAAATAGAGGCTTTCTAAGATTTTTCTATTCTTTTTTAAAACGGCATTCACATGTTTCATTTGCCGGTTATTTTCGCTGTATATTTTATTATTAAACCCGCTTCTGCATTGATCGTCGCAGAATTTTTTATCTTGTCGGCCCTGAATAATTTGTTCGCAAAATTGACATTTTTTCTTTTCCATATCAGTGATTTTTACTGAAGTTAGAAAAAATATTGAATACTAGTATCGGGAACCGAAAATGGAACTTCCTACTCTTACCAATGTAGAACCTGCTTTTATGGCAATAGCATAATCACCGCTCATGCCCATGGATAATTCATTGAAGCTATCCCTTTCTGAGAAGTATTTTGCTTTGGTTTCATCATATAATATTTTGAGAGTGGTAAACTCCTTTTCAATTTGATTGGCATCATCCACATTGCTAGCCATACCCATTAGACCTTTTATTTCTATATTGGCTAAATTACCTTTTTCCCATTCTTCTAAAATTTCTGATAATTCATTTTGGTTCAAACCGAACTTGGTTTCTTCACTTGCAATAAAAATTTGAAGCAAACAAGGAATGATCCTATCAATTTTTTGTCCTTCCTTATTTATTGTTTGTAAAAGTTTAAGGCTATCAACTGAGTGTATTAGGCCAACAAAAGGGGCAATGTATTTAACCTTATTGGACTGCAAATGGCCAATAAAATGCCATTCAATGTCTTTGGGCAATGATTCATGCTTAACCACAAGCTCCTGAACTTTGTTTTCGCCAAATAATTTTTGTCCGGCTTGATAGGCTTCTAGTAAGGCTTCTACTGGTTTTGTTTTACTTACAGCAATTAATCTAACATTAGAGCCAATTTCTTGATTTATTTTTTGAATATTTGCACCAATCATGAATATAAAAATAGTTTACAAATATCTGATTTTATCCTTGTTTGTGCTAATACTTTCTTGCAAAAACGACAGTTTAAACACTGTATCTAAGCCAAAGAATTTATTAACAAAAAACCAAATGGCCGAGATCATTGTTGATATGCACATTGCTGAGGCAGGATTGAATGCCAGTAACCTGAGTTTAGATTCTTTAAAAAATATGAGTGCAGGTTATGATTCATTTATTTTTGATAAGTACCAAATTAAGGAGGATGATTTTGAGAAAAGCTATGATTATTATTTGTGTGTTCCTTATGAATTGGATTCTGTTTATCAAAATGTCATTGAATTATTAAATGCTAAGGAGTCTAAATCCAAAGGGATTTTAATTGCGCCCAAACAAAAGTAATTTTATTAGTATTAAACAAACGCATTTTGCCATATCCAAAAAATATTGAGAACAAACTTGGTTTTAACCAGGTAAAAGAACTAATAGAATCTCGTTGTTTGTCGCCAATGGGCATTCACTATGCCAATCAAATGAGGTTTACCAATCGCTTTGATTTGCTTCAGAAAATATTGGTTCAAACCAAAGAATTTAAGACTATTTTATTGGAGGAATCTCCTTTTCCAAATGAGCATTATTTTGATGTTGGCCCTTGGTTATTTAAGGCCAAAATTGATGGGATTTATCTGTTAGAAGAGGAATTTCATCAAATTAAATTGGTGGTACAAGCTTTTTTAAGTGTAACCAAATTTTTGCGCGAGCGAAATGAAAAATATCCTGAATTGGATATGCTATTAGAGGGGTTAATCATCAATGACCTAGTTGCTAGAAGGATTGATAGAGTGCTTGATTCGGAAGGCTTACTAAGGCCAAATGCCTCGCCAGAATTGGCCAAAATTTCAAGTAAGATTCAGGATAAAGAAACTGAAATAAGAAAGAAAATTCAACGCTTGTTTGATAAGAATACTGGCCTAGGTTATTTAACAGACCAAATTGGCATTACTATAAGGGAGGGACGTTTGGTTTTGCCTGTTTTGGCTGAACACAAAAGGCATGTTGCAGGTTTTGTGCACGATGAATCTAATACCGGGCAAACGGTTTATATAGAACCATCCGAATGTTTTGATTTAAACAATATGTTGCGAGAGCTTCAGATAGCTTATAGGAGGGAAAGGGAGCGCGTATTATTAGAATTAACAGACCAAATTAGGCCCGAGATTCCTGAGTTAGAGAAAAATTTGCAACGTTTGGGTTTGTTTGATTTTATAAGGGCAAAAGCTTTGGTTGCTATTGAAATGAAGGCCGATATGCCGATATTAAGTAAGCATCCCGGATTGAAATTGGTAAAAGCCTACCATCCTTTATTAAGATTAAGTCACGATAAAATAAAATTAGAAACGGTTCCTTTATCCATCGATTTGAACCAAGGAAAACATATTGTTGTGATATCTGGCCCAAATGCTGGTGGAAAGTCGGTTTGTTTAAAAACCGTTGGCTTGCTCCAATTTATGTTGCAATGTGGTCTGTTAATTCCTTGCGAATCGCACAGTGAAATTGGTATTTATAAAGATATCATGGTTGATATTGGAGATGAACAAAGTATAGAAAATGATTTAAGTACCTACAGCTCTCATTTATTGAGCATGAAGAGCTTTTGTGATTTTGCTGATGGTAAAACATTGTTTTTAATTGATGAGTTTGGAACCGGAACCGACCCCCAATTTGGAGGTCCTTTGGCCGAGGCAATTTTACATCATTTGGCTCAAAAGCGAGCCCATGGAATTGTTACTACCCATTTTAGTAATTTGAAGAATTTTGCATCTCAACATCCTGGATTAGAAAATGCCAGTATGTTGTTTGATCACGATAAGATGCAGCCAATGTATCAGTTGGAATTGGGTAAACCCGGCAGCAGTTATGCCTTTGAGTTGGCTGGTAAGTCTGGCTTGAGCCAACAAATTATTAATTATGCAAAGAATAAAGTAGGGGATAAGCAACGCAAGGTGGATGAGCTTTTGGTAGAATTGGAGAAAGAGAAAAAGCAGGTAAATGATTTACGCAATAAGGTAATAGAGAAAGAGGCTAAAGCTCAATCTTTGCTATTGAAATATG
>JBILJL010000041.1:0-12116 GCA_044377255.1 Bacteroidia bacterium | reverse complement strand
TCACGGTGTTGAGCCTTGTTAAACGTTAGGTTCAAACCTGAATCTACAGCTGGATCATCTGTAAAATGGTTGATGGTTGGAGGAATAATCCCCTTATGAATAGCCAAAATACAGGCTATGGTTTCAATGGCACCCGCTCCACCTAATAAATGACCAGTCATAGATTTGGTAGAACTGATATTCATCTTGTAGGCATGATCGCCAAAAACCGACATAATGGCTTTTATTTCCTGTGGATCACCCAAAGGAGTAGATGTTCCGTGAACATTTACATAATCAATTTCTTCGGGTTTCATTCCAGCATCTTCTAATGCGTACTTCATCACATTGGTAGCGCCTAATCCTTCAGGATGTGGAGCTGTCATGTGGTAAGCATCTGCAGATAGGCCGCAACCTACAATTTCTGCATAAATTTTTGCCCCGCGGGCTTTGGCATGCTCGTATTCTTCGAGAATTAAAGCGCCAGCACCTTCTCCTAAAACAAATCCATCACGATCTAAATCGAATGGCCTTGACGCAGTTGCAGGATCATCGTTGCGCTCACTCAATGCTTTCATGGCATTGAAACCACCAATGGCAGCTTCATTTACACAAGCTTCTGAACCACCTGTAACAATAATGTCTGCTTTATTTAACCTAATATAGTTAAATGCATCAGCAATTGCATTGGTAGAAGAAGCACAAGCAGCTACAGTAACAAAATTTGGACCTCTATAACCATGTCGTATAGAGATCATGCCAGCAGAAATATCCCCAATCATCATGGGAATAAAAAACGGACTGAACCTAGGGGTTCCGTCGCCTTTGGCAAATTCTCTTACTTCATGTAAAAAGGTATGCAAACCACCAATACCGGTGCCCCAAATAACGCCAACTCTGTCTTTATCAATAGAATCATCCAAGCCTGCATCTTTGATCGCTTCATCAGTGGTTACAATAGCAAACTGAGTAAAGCGGTCCATTCTGCGGGCCTCTTTTCTATCCATAAATTGGGTTGGGTCGAAATTTTTTACCTCACAAGAAAACTTGGTTTTAAATTTAGAAGTATCAAATTGGGTAGTTGGCGCTGAGCCACTTACCCCATTTGATAGTCCTTCCCAATACTCTTGTAATGTGTTCCCGATTGGTGTAATTGCACCTAATCCTGTTACTACAACTCTACGAGTAAGCATCAGCAATTAATTTACTGCTAAATTAGCTTTTTACGTTTTGCTCAATGTACGAAACAGCTTGTCCAACTGTACCAATCTTCTCAGCTTGGTCGTCTGGAATAGCAATGTTGAATTCTTTTTCAAACTCCATAATTAACTCAACGGTATCCAATGAATCGGCACCTAAGTCGTTTGTAAAACTTGCTTCATCGTTGATTTCACTTTCTTCAACTCCAAGTTTGTCCATAATAATGGTCTTAACTCTTCCTTTGATATCTGACATTTTCTTAAGATTTAATAGTCTGCAAATAAACTACTTTTTGTAATAAAAATGCAAGTTTTCAAATAAAGTGTGTTTTTATGTGCTATGAGTTTGGTTTTCTTTTGTTAAATTTTTGGGTTTTTTCGGCTTTTTCCTATAAAAAGCCTTATTTTGTGTGCTTGAAAAAGTTACAATTGGAGGTTGAGGAGGATTTAGCTTTTCTCCTTTTTGGATTAGTTTCGAGCCATAAGGTGAGCAAATTGGTCTTTTTTTTGAACCAAATTGGCAATTTGGACTTCAGAAGAAGCGCAGATTTATTGCTACCAGATTTCAATCCTAAGTCGGAAACAAGTTTCTCTAAGTTCGATTTTATCGACGAAGAAAACCACTTGGACTTCTATTTGTTGGCTAATAAAGAGTTTGGTCTTTGCCTATTTAACGACCTCAGGCAATTTGATTATTTGGTGATTGTTAGGGGAGGCTTAGAATTTTTTGATGCCAGCAACTTTACCAAAGAAAGCATGAAGCTGCCAGGAATACAACTTGCAGCACCAATAGAAAACGAAAAAATAAAATCAACAGTAAGTTGGATAATATAATATATGAGTGAGTTAAAGTTTAATAGAACAAAGATTATTGCAACCATTGGGCCTGCAACAAGTAGCTACGAAAATTTAAAAGAGATTGTTTTAGAAGGAGTAGATGTGTGTCGCCTAAATTTTTCTCATGGTTCTTATGAAGATCACCAGGTTGTTATCAATAATATCAATCAGTTAAATGAAGATCTTGGAACCCATGTTTGCATGCTCCTAGATTTACAAGGTCCAAAATTGAGAGTGGGTGAAATGGAGAATGGCAAAATTGAGCTGAAAACCGGTTCAACCATTGAGGTTACAACAGAAAAATGTATAGGTACTTCCGAAAAAATCTATGTGAATTTTGAGAATCTTCCCAAAGATGTAAATAAAGGTGAACGTATTTTATTAGATGATGGCAAGTTAGAATTAATTGTTATTGATACAGATAGAAGAAATTCAATCAAAGCAGAAGTTCTTGTTGGCGGCTTTTTAACCAATAAAAAGGGATTCAATTTACCCAATACCAAAATGTCAATTCCAAGTATGACCCAGAAGGACATGGATGATTTGAAATTTGGCCTAGAACAAAAAGTTGAATGGGTGGCCCTTAGTTTTGTGAGAAATGCAGATGATGTTATTTTTATCAAGAACCTCATTGAGCTCAATGAATGGAAGCCGCGCGTTATTGCGAAAATTGAAAAACCTGAGGCTATCGTTAACATAGATAGAATTATTGCTGTATCGGATGGCATTATGGTGGCTCGCGGCGATTTGGGTGTTGAAATGCCAATGGAGGAGGTGCCAGTTCTGCAAAAAATGATTGTAAAAAAATGCATCGAGGCTTCTAAACCAGTAATTATTGCCACCCAAATGATGGAGAGCATGATTACAAGTCCTGTGCCTACCAGAGCAGAAGTAAATGATGTGGCCAATGCAGTAATGGATGGTGCCGATGCAGTAATGCTAAGTGCCGAAACCTCTGTAGGGGCTTTCCCAACTTTGTGTGTTAGGGCTATGCAAAAAACCATTGCCCAAGTAGAGCAAAAAACCAATGCTCCTTATTTCAAAGGCAAGAGACCTGATGATAATTCACCAACTTTTATCTCCGATGAAATATTATTTACTGCTGTGCGTATCTCCGACCACATGCGTGCCAAGGCTGTAATTGGCATGACCTTCTCTGGTTATTCTGCTTATCGTTTATCATCTTATAGGCCAAAAGCTGAAATATTTATTTTTACCACCAATCCAAGGTTGTTAAAAACCATGAGCTTGGTTTGGGGCGTAAGAGGATTTTTGTACCGTGGTTTTGAAAGTACCGATCAATCTATACAAGACATCAACGATCAATTGAAGCACATGGGATTATTAAAATCAGGTGATATTGTTATCAATACTGCCAGTATGCCAATTACAGATAGATCGAGAACCAATGCCGTCAAAATTAGTGAAATTAGTTAGGCACGATAATTAAAATTGTTGATTGAATTAATTTATAAAAGATGAAAATACCTTCCTCACTTTTACTCCTTGTAGTACTGTTTATTTTTGCTTGTGGTAAAACCAATACCGTTACCCCTACAGATGGCGGTAATACTGTTATTACCATTGATAGCTCTGAGTTCAATGGCCGCTTATTTGTAACTACCTATGATTATCAAAGTGGCAATAAAGTTGGTGGCACCGATGTGTATATTTATACCAATTACGACGATATCAAAAGGCGTTTGTTTTTGCATTATAAGAAAACAAATACCAGTAATGCCGAAGCAGATTTTGGTTACTTGTTGCAAGGCAATTATTATATTGTTTCTAATACCATAAATAAATATGATACCAGTTTGGTTCAGATATTGAGCAAACGAATCATTCAAAGAAGTGTTTACCTACAATGAGCGAATTGGAAATAGAAAATAAGGTAGCTGCATCTGGACTCATTACTTTGAATTTGGAAGATTATGCGCCAACTTTTGAAAGGGTTGAATTGGATATCAAGCCTTGGCTGTTTCGTGAAATGATTTTGAAAGAAAAAGATTTTCGCGAATTTGTGAAGCTGCATGATTGGGCCCAATACGAAAATAAAATTGTGTGCTTTGTTTGTAGTGCAGATGCCATCGTTCCAACTTGGGCATATATGTTGTTAGCCATATCGGTTCAACCCTATGCTGTAAAATATTTTTTCGGTTCGAACCAAGAAATTGATGCAATTCTTTTTCATGAAGCCATCAATAAAATAGACTTTTCGCAGTTCCAAGATAAACGTGTAATTGTAAAAGGTTGTGGCGATATTCCTTTGCCCATCAATGCATTTGTGGAGATTACCGCCGGCCTTCAACCTTATGCCAAAAGCATTATGTACGGCGAGGCTTGTAGCAATGTGCCTATTTATAAGAAGAGGTAGCCTTTTCATTTTGTGGGCTGTGGATTTAAGCATATTTTTGTAAGCCATTTTTTGGCAATTCACTACAATAAACATGGCAAACCCAACTAAAATAAAATTAAGTCCAATCACCAATTTATCTGATGCACGCTTTGCTGCAGCTGCGGGAATTGAATACATGGGTTTTTGTTTTGATCCAAGCTCTCCAGATTTTTTATTGCCAATTAAAGCACTTGAAATTATTGAGTGGACCAGTGGCTCCTATGCAATTGGCGAGTTTGGCAGCCAAGAGCTATCAGAGATCAGTGAGCTGAGTGATTTGTTAAACCTAGATGTTGTTTTGCTAAATAACCGCATTCTGCCAGATGAATTGCCTCAAATTGGAAAGCCAATTATTAAGGGCATTCAATTGGATGAAATGGGCCCTGTTGAATTGGCCAACGAACTCTGCGCTTATGCACCCTATGCAGATGCTTTTCAATTGAACGGAACACAACCTATTGATGCGCGCAAGGATGAATTGATGGAAGCCTGCTTACAGTACAAAATTGTATGGAATTTACCTTATAACAATGCCAATGTGCTTGATATTTTAAATACCTATAAGCCTTATTCTTTGGTAATTTTGGCTGGTTCAGAAGAAAAAGTTGGCATGAAAGAATACGATGAGTTGAATGAAATGTTAGATTTACTGAAGGCTTAGCTGGTTTAAAATTTCCTTTATTTTAAACTGTCGATTTCCTTTTTTACTATTTCCATTAACTTATCTACTTCGCCTGTATTGTTGTAAATATGCGTAGAAACTCTCACAGAGTTGAGACTATTTTCCTGCACCATTCTAATGCGCACTTTTGCCTCAGCACATTTGGCATAAAATTTACTGAAATCGAATCCTTTTATTCTAAATCCATTTACGCCACCGCGCGATCTTTCTTCGGTTGGAGTAATGAGTTCAACTTTATCTCCAAAACTCAATAATTGGTCTTGCGCATATTTGCTCAAATACATAATTCGATCGTGTATGTTTTTCATGCCAATGCTTTCAATGAAATCTATGGCTGCATCTACTCCTTTGTATAAACCTATGTTTTGTGTGCCACCATAATACCTATGCGCAGTATCTGCATAAGCCCCTGTAGAAATAGGCACTGTAGCCATATTCCATTTGCCATTGTCGCTACCGCCTCCTACAAAATAGGTTTGTAAAGTGTTTTGAAAATCTTTTCTCACATATAAAAATCCTGTTCCTTTTGGACCAAGCATCCATTTATGACAACAAGAAGCGTAAGCATCACAGCCCATATCGTGCAAATCTAATGCTAACATTCCAGGACCATGTGCGCCATCAATAAAGGCAAAAATTCCCTTCTCTTTGGCCCAAGTACAGATTTCTTTTGCAGGTAAAATTTGCCCTTGCGTACATGGAATATGCGGCACGGCAACAACCCTGGTTTTTTTAGTATAAAGTGCTTTGATCCTATCCAAGGTTTCGGCAGCAGTTGAGGCAGGTGTAAAAACTTTGATTACAATGCCATGCAACATTTGTCGGTTCAGCCAAGGAAAAGCATTGCCAACATGTTCGTGGGTTGTCATAATCACCTCATCGCCTTTTTTCAAAGGAAGTCCCCAGCAAACTATGTTGATGCCATCTGTTACATTGTGTGTAAGTGCAATTTCATTTTCATCGGCACCTACAAATTTTCCTAGTTTAGCAGAAGTTGATTCCCAGCCACCATAATTGCCCAACACATCGCAATCATTCATGCCTTTTTTTACAGCTTCAATTACAGGGTAAGGCGATGGTCCCATGGTGCCATTGTTTAAATAGGCCCATTCCTTTTGTAAGGGAAATTGCTGCCTCACCAATTGCCAATAATTTTCGTCGTTGGCCGCTATTAAGCCATTGCTCATAGGCAGTGGCATGGCTAATAAATCATTGCTCATTGCAGGAATTGCCATGGCACCAAATAGTGTTGCTGAACCCTGCTTGATAAAATTTCTTCTGCTAGCTTTCATAAGAGTAATTTAAGCACAAGGTATATTTTTTTTTGTAAAGAGTTATATCTTGCCACCACTTTTAGCAAGTGGAATGAAGGAAAATTATCGTGTAATTGGGCTCATGAGCGGCTCTTCTTTGGATGGGGTGGATGTAGCTTGTTGCGATTTTTGGTGGAAGGAGAACAGTTGGCAGTATAAAGTGATTGAGGGGAAAACCTATCCTTATTCTGAGATGTGGATGGCGCGTTTGCAACAATTGCCCCAACAAAGTTTGGAGGTATTTCCTAAAACCCATGCCTTTTATGGCAGGTATTTGGGACAATTGGTGAACCAATTTTTACAAGAAACAAAGCTTACGGCAGATTTTGTGGCCTCACATGGGCACACTATTTTTCACCAACCCATGGCAGGTTTTACGGCCCAAATTGGCAATGGGGCAGCCATTTCGGCTATTTGTGGTTTGCCGGTAGTGAGTGATTTTAGAAGCATGGATATTGCCTTAGGTGGCCAAGGTGCACCGCTAGTTCCAATTGGAGATCAATTGCTTTTTGGAGAATATGAGGCTTGTTTGAACCTAGGAGGAATTTCTAATATCTCTTATAAAAATAACAACAAAGTTGCGGCTTATGATATCTCTCCTTGTAACTTGGTGCTTAATAAAATGGCGCAAATATTGGGTCAGCCATACGATAACAGAGGCATGTTGGCAAAAAGTGCTGAACCTAATTTGGAGCTAGTGAACCAATTAAACGCCTTGGCCTATTACCAGCAAAGCGGCGCCAAATCATTGGGCATAGAATGGGTGAACCAACATATTTGGCCCATAATTGATCAATTTAAGCAATTAAATGAATTGGAAATCTTGGCCAGCTTATCCAAACATATTTCTTTTCAAATTTCTTTGGTTATAAATGAACAGCAAATAAAAAGTGTTTTGGTCACGGGTGGCGGGGCTTTCAACGATTACTTGATTCAACAAATTCAAGAAAATATCAGCGCAAAACTCATCATTCCAGAACTAGAATTGGTTCAGTTTAAAGAGGCGCTTATCTTTGCATTCCTGGGGGTACTAAGAATTTGCAACCAGAACAATGTTTTGTGCACAGTTACAGGATCTAACAAAGATCATGTAGGTGGAGCACTTTACGGAAATTTTAACTTACTTATATAAACTAGAATAGAAGCGACATGCAATTACAAAAACTCATTAAAAAATACGAGGAAAAACAACCTGAAATTGTTTTTGAATGGAAAGATAGCGAAACAGAAGCCGAAGGTTGGGTGGTAATTAACTCACTCCGTGGTGGTGCAGCTGGTGGTGGAACTCGTATGAGAAAAGGCTTGAACAAACATGAGGTAACTTCCTTGGCAAAAACCATGGAGATAAAATTTACAGTTGCTGGTCCTGCCATTGGTGGCGCTAAATCTGGTATCAATTTTGATCCTGCCGATCCTCGTAAAAAAGGTGTTTTGGAGCGTTGGTACAAAGCAGTATATCCTATTCTTAAAAACTACTATGGTACGGGTGGCGATTTAAATGTAGATGAAATTCATGAGGTGATTCCAATTACCGAAAAGCTAGGTTTATTGCACCCACAAGAAGGAGTGGTAAATGGCCACTTTAAAGTAGAGAGAGATAACAAACAGATTCGCATAGATAACCTACGCATCGGTGTTTCAAAAGTGTTGACAGATGATAGGTTCACACCGGAAATTGCGCGTAATTTTTTGGTAGCAGACATGATTACGGGCTTTGGTGTAGCTGAGGCGGTGAGGCATTTTTACAGCATTTGGGGTGGTAATGTGGTGAACAAAAGAGCCATCATTCAAGGATGGGGAAATGTAGGTGCTGCTGCTGCTTATTACTTGAGTTTGTATGGTGTTATCATTGTAGGTATCATTGATAGAAATGGTGGTTTGGTTAAACCTGCAGGGTTGAGTAAAGAAGAGATAAAAGATTTGTTCTTAACCAAGCAAGGAAACACTTTGGTTCACCCAGAAATGTTGAGTTATGAGGAAGTGAATGAGAAAATTTGGGAAGTAGGTGCCGAAATTTTTGTGCCTGCTGCCGCTTCGCGTTTGGTAACTCAGGAGCAAATGGATAATATGATCGACAATGATTTGGAGGTGATTAGCTGTGGTGCCAATGTGCCTTTTGCAGATCAAGAAATATTCTTGGGTCCCATTGCCAATTATACCGACGACCATGTGGCTATTATCCCAGATTACATTGCTAATTGCGGTATGGCGCGCGTATTTGCCTATTGCATGAGCAATGATGCGGTTGATTTGAGCGATGAAGCTATTTTTAAAGATACTTCTAAAACTATATGGCAAGGAATGATGCGTTTACATCAGTTTAACCCTAAGCAAAAAGGTTTGTTGAAGAAGGGTTTAGAAATGGCTTTGGTGAACTTAGTTTAATTTAAATAAATATGGATCTTAGTTTTCTAAATGAACAATTCCTCAGTAATACCTATTGGAAATGGGCTACTTGCGGTTTAATTCTTTTGGGAACAATTGTGTTCAATCATTTATTGGCTAGGTTGGTTTCAAAGCTTACTTACCGCGTTTTTAAAAATGTTTCGAGGGCACAATATTTTGATGAGTTCAATAAGTTGTTCCATCAACCTTTTGTGCAACTCATCAATATCATTGCACTTTATTTAGCCTTTTCACAACTTACCTTTCCAATGGAATGGGAGCTGGTAAAGGTGGATGAGTTTGGTATTCGTTGGATCATCCATAAATTTTTGGTGGTAGTTGTAATTTGGACCATTACCAATTTGTTCTTAAAATCAACGCTGTTTTTAGAGTATGTTTACCACAACCTAGAAAATTCAAAAATTAGCAAGGACCTAGCCACTTTTTTAAGGGAGCTTACTCGCGTATTAATATATATCATCAGCTTTTTTGCCATACTTGGTAAGGCGTTTGAGATAGACATTACAGCGCTCATTGCAGGTTTAGGAATTGGCGGTTTGGCCATTGCTTTAGCGGCTCAAGATACACTCGCAAATTTAATAGGTTCTTTCATTATTTACCTCGACAAACCTTTCCAAGTTGGCGAGCTTATTGAGTTAGGAGAAGTAAAAGGTGTAGTAGAAAAAATTGGGTTCAGAACAACCCGCATTCGTACTTTAGACCGTTCTTTATTGATTGTTCCCAATAAGAAAATCATTGATTCGAACCTAAATAATATTACCCAAAGTTTACAACGCAGGGTTAGGTTCAACCTATCTTTGACTTATCACAGTGAGGCAAAAAATATACTTGGAATTATTGAGGATGTGAAAAAAGCCATTTTGGAGGAGTCGCCCATGACTGCGGAAGACATGACGGTTCGTTTCTCAGATTTTGATGCCAGCTCTTTGGTGCTGATTGTGATTTATTACGTTAATTCCAACGAATACGATGATATGATTGCTGTTAAGGAAAAAATCAATATCAAAATCATGGAAATTGTGAAACGCCACGATTGCCAATTTGCCTTTCCATCACAAACGGTTTATTTGTCAAAATAGCCTACGGCAATGCTAAAATTTTCCCTACCTTTGCTGTTCCTTTTATGAGTGATCCAATAAAACATGAGTGTGGAATCGCATTGATTCGCCTCCTTAAGCCGCTTAGTTTCTACGAAGAAAAGTATGGCTCGGCGCTATACGGATTAAAAAAGCTTTACCTATTAATGGAAAAGCAACACAACCGCGGGCAAGATGGTGCCGGTGTGGGTGTGATTAAATTTGACCCTGAACCAGGTGAGTCTTTTATCTACAGACAACGTGCCAATGGCAGCAGTGCCATTGCCGAAATATTTGATAAAATAAACTCCAAGGTTTCTAAATCGGGCACCAAAGAGCAAGTTAAAGACAGCGATTACTTAAAGAAAAATGCACCCTTTGTTGGCGAATTGTTGTTAGGTCATTTGCGCTATGGCACCCATGGTGGCAATAGCAAAGACCTTTGCCATCCTTTCATCAGAGAAAACAACTGGATGAGCCGAAACCTTATGCTTGCGGGTAATTTTAACCTCACCAATGTAGATGAGTTATTTGAACTCTTAATAGAATTGGGTCAGCACCCCAGAGAAAAAGCTGATACAGTTACTATGCTCGAAAAAATGGGCCACTTTTTGGATGAAGAAGTACAAAGAAACTTTACCAGGTTTAAATTAGAAGGTCATTCCAACAGAGATATCAGCCATATCATGAGTCAGCATGTAAATGTTGAGTCTATTTTAAAACGCTCTTTGAGAGATGCAGATGGAGGTTATGTAATGGCTGGAATGTTAGGTCATGGCGATGCTTTTGTGGTGCGCGATCCTAACGGTATTCGTCCTTGCTTTTATTATAAGAATGATGAAGTAGTGGTGGTTACCAGCGAAAAACCAGCAATCATGACCGGCTTTAATATTGCTTATAACGATATCAAAGAACTTGGTTTAGGGAATGCAATAATCATCAAGAAAAATGGTGATGTGCAGGAAGTAAATATCCAAGAAGCTGGAGACCGCAAATCATGTTCATTTGAGCGTATTTATTTCTCTCGTGGCAACGACCGTGAGATTTACAAAGAACGCAAAATGTTGGGTCATTTATTGGCCGATAAAATAATGAAGTCGGTGAATTATGATTATGCAAACACCGTTTTCTCTTACATTCCAAATACTGCCGCTGTAGCCTTCTATGGCATGATGGAAGGTGTAAATGAAATTTTGGATAATTGGAAGTTGGATCAAATAGTAAAATTAGGAGCCAAGGCCGATGCCGCAAAAATAAAGGCCATACTTTCTGTTCATTCTCGCAGGGAGAGATTGGCTGTTAAAGATGCCAAGCTTAGAACTTTTATTACCGATGACGCGCACCGCGAAGACATGGTGGCGCACGTTTACGATGTTACTTATGGTTTAATCAATAACAGGGTTGATACCTTGGTGGTGATTGATGATTCCATTGTACGCGGAACAACATTAAAGACGAGTATCCTCAGAATATTAGACAGATTACATCCTAAGAAAATCATTATTGTTTCCTCTTCTCCTCAAATTCGTTACCCAGATTGCTACGGAATTGACATGAGTAGGATGAAAGATTTTGTGGCTTTTCAAGCAATGGTTTCATTGCTAAAAAGCAATAAAAAGGAGCACTTACTTACAGAGGTTTACAATAAATGTAAGGCCCAACAAGAGTTGCCTAAAGAAGACATGGAAAATTATGTGCAAGAACTCTATGCGCAATTTACCGATGATGAAATTAGCGCGCGCATTGCCGAAATAGTTACACCAGATGATATTGATGCCGAGGTGGATGTTTTGTACCAGAGCATTGATAATTTGCATATTGCTTGCCCAAACCATTTAGGCGATTGGTATTTTAGTGGCGATTACCCTACCCCAGGAGGAAATAAGGTGGTAAATAAAGCGTTTATCAATTATATGGAAGGTAATTCGGCTCGAGCCTATTAATTTTACAGCATGATTTTACGCAGCGAAAACTTAGTTAAGCGTTACAAAAAAAGAACCGTGGTGGATCATGTTTCCATTGAGGTAAATCAAGGTGAATGTGTTGGTTTATTGGGACCAAACGGTGCAGGAAAAACCACTACTTTTTACATGACGGTAGGTTTAATAAAACCAGATGAAGGCGATATCTACCTCAATGATGAAAAAATAACCTACTTACCCATGTACAAGCGCGCTCAAAAGGGCTTGGGATATTTGGCTCAAGAGGCATCTATCTTTAGAACAT
>JBILJL010000313.1:0-3168 GCA_044377255.1 Bacteroidia bacterium | reverse complement strand
ATCCGCAATATTTTAGATGGTACTGTTTTTCGTGAACCAATTGTTTGTAGCAATGTGCCTCGCTTGGTGCCAAACTGGACAGCCCCAATCATGATTGGTCGCCATGCTTTTGGTGACCAATACCGCGCTACTGATTTTGTTACCAAAGGAAAAGGTAAACTTACCGTGAAATTTGAAGGTGAAGATGGAACAGTTCAAGAATTTGAAGTGTATAATTTCAAAGGTGATGGTGTAGCATTAACCATGTACAATACAGATGAAAGTATCATGGGATTTGCCCATTCATGTTTCAATATGGCATTGAGCAAAAATTGGCCATTATACCTTTCTACCAAAAACACCATCCTTAAAAAATATGATGGAAGGTTCAAAGACATTTTCCAAGATATTTATTCAAAACATTACGAATCACAATTTAAAGCTGCTGGTATTACTTACGAGCACCGCTTAATTGACGACATGGTGGCTTCTGCTTTGAAATGGAATGGTAACTTTGTTTGGGCTTGTAAAAACTATGATGGCGATGTGCAATCAGATACGGTAGCGCAAGGATTTGGTTCATTGGGTTTAATGACTTCCGTATTGGTTACACCAGATGGTAAAACCATGGAATCAGAGGCTGCACATGGCACTGTTACACGTCATTACCGCGACCACCAAAATGGCAAACCAACTTCAACCAATCCAATTGCAAGTATTTTTGCTTGGACTAGAGGTTTAGCTTTCCGTGGTAAATTGGATAATAACCAAGAATTAATTGACTTCTGTACAGCTTTGGAAGAAGTTTGTGTAGAGGTTGTTGAAAGTGGCAAAATGACCAAAGATTTGGCAGTTTGTATTCATGGAAATAAAGTTAACCACGGCGAACATTATTTATATACTGAGGAATTTTTAGATGCTTTGGATCTTGGTTTAAAAGCTCGATTGGGTAAATAATAATTAATGTTCAGGAGCTAGCAGTTGTCATTGGTGGCTGTGAGTTCCTGAATTTCTTTTTTAGCTGACCTTCAATTTAACTTACATTTTCTAAAAGGTTTGTATATAATTTAATTATATTTGATTTATGAATTACGCAGCGTATATTGAATCAAATCATGAGATAATGCTAGGCAAACCTGTAATTAAGGGAAGCAGAATTACGGTGGAGCTAATTTTAAAAAAATTAGCAGAAGGCGCAAGCGCAAATGACATTATTTTAATGTATCCAAACATAACCGAGCTCCATGTGAGAGCTTGTTTAGAATATGCCTCTGTTGTTATCTCACATGAATTGGTTCTACCTTTGTAATGGTAATTATTTTAGATGAAAATATCCCTTTACAAATGCGTCATAAACTGATTGCTAGTGGATTTAAAATAATTTCAGTTTTTGATGAATTTCGTGGCATTGATGACTCTAGAATTATTCAGTTAGCGCAGAATAATGAAAATGCAATCATACTCACTGAGGATAAAGATTTCGGCGAATGGGTATTTGCTCATCATATAAAAAATATAAGTGTTGTTTTTCTGAGGTATCATTTTTCTGATACCAAAATTATCATTCAGTTAGTTTCTGATCTTTTTCTGGAACGACGTGTGGATTTATTAAACAAATTTACAACTGTTACCAAAGAAAAAATTAGAACACGGGATTTAATATAAACTGAACTAGTAGTTTTCTTTTGGAATGCCTTAATATATTTACTTTAATTAAATTCCATGAAAATATAAGTGAATGTCCATGATTTGCTAAACAAATTTAAAGAGTAATAATATTCACGATTAAAATCTACCTAATGATTCACCTCAAATTTAAATTGCTATTTGTTCTTTCCTTTTGCAGTATGATCGTTGCAAATTCGCAAGAAATAACGGTAATCACCTACAATATTAGGTTAGATGCGGCAGTGGATGGCATTAACCAATGGGGCAATAGAAAAGATAAGGTATTCCAATTAATCAATGAACAGGCCCCAGATATTTTAGGTATTCAAGAAGGCTTACCTAATCAAGTAAAAGATTTGGCTAAACAATTTTCAAATTACTTTTATGTTGGTGTAGGAAGAGAAGATGGGAATGACAAAGGTGAATACAGTGCTATTTTTTTTCTGAAAAAGAAATTTAAACTTATCACCTCAGAAACTTTTTGGCTCTCGCCTACCCCAACTATTGCAGGAAGTAAAGGTTGGGATGCCGCCATTACTCGCATATGCACCTATGCAAAAGTTCAGTATCTTCCAAACAAAAAAGAGCTGTTTGTATTCAATACCCATTTCGATCATGTGGGAGAAACAGCCAGGGTAGAAAGTGCTAAACTTATATTGAAAATAATCAATGAAAAAGTTGGCACACTGCCCGTAATTTTATGTGGTGATTTTAACTCAGAACCCAGTAATGGCGCTTACAAAATTCTAGCTGCTTGCAAGGAACCCGAATTAATTGAAAGCTCAACATTGAATCCAATAAAAGACAATTGCACCTTTACAGGATTTGCCGTAAATGGTGGCATTTGCAAACAAATTGATTTCATCTTTTATTCAAAACAATTTAGCTTGATCCAAAACAAAACCATCACCCAAAATAATGGGCAATATTACCCATCCGACCATTTACCTGTGAAAGCAATGTTATTCCTAAATTAGGCCTATAATAGAGGTAGAATTTTGCAAGTTATTGGTAATCAAATATTAAAACTTCTTTATCTCAATTAAGTATCATTCCCTCCTTTTATGACTTTTATCATTTATTTAAAATAATTCTAAATAAGGTCGTGCTTTATTTGGAATCGTTCTAAGTAGTACATACTTTTGAAGTGTTCAAAACAACCGTTCAAATTATCCTCTTTAAACATGTCGCAAAGAATTAGGAATTTCAGCATCATTATGGCTATAGCAGGTTTGCTGGGAATTCAATCTTGTAAAAAAGATACAGAAAAAACTCCTACCAATAATACACCAACAGGAATTAGACCAGCAATTGATTACAACAAATTAACTGCAAGTACGCCTTATAAAAGCTTGTTTTTGAATAATGAACGCGATTCAACAGTTGATTTAACTGCGGGCAACACCCGTTACAAAATGTTTCAAGCATTGAATTATTATTTGGGTGCTGCTGTTAGAGAAAACAAAACACTCGATTCCATGATCATGCGCAATCAATATGCTAATAGCGCTAGTCCTTTTG
>JBILJL010000039.1:0-12155 GCA_044377255.1 Bacteroidia bacterium | reverse complement strand
AAAGCCAAACCAATAGCCGGCATAATAACCTGCAATTCCTGCAAAGCCAATGTAAACAATAAGGTAAGAGAGTTCTACATCCAATATACCCAGGTAGCAAAGCAGGCCGGCGGTAAATAGCAAGGAATCGCCTGGCAGAAAAAAACCAAAGAAAATGCCATTCTCCAAAAATATGATGAGTAGGAGCATAAATAATCCTCCAAATCGTATGAGCTCTTCCGGTTTAAATAAATCCCAAAAACTATCCAAATGATTGCTATTAAGTTCTACAAATTAGCACCAAAAAACGGAGAAAACAAATGATTGTTAATATTAAGATTTTGTGGTTAATTTAATGCCACCAAGGCTCCAAGCCACGAAGATATATTTTTGTTTGGTGGTTAATGTATATAACCCTTAACCACAGAGGACACTGAGGGAAGACACTGAGCTTTCTGAGGAGAATAAAAAAATAATCTCTTTGTGCTCTGTGTGATTTTCTCTGTGATCTCTGTGGTTAAAAAAATAACCTTTAACCACAAATCTTACAATAAAATTAGATATTTCTGAAGCCTATTTGTTGGCGGCCTTGCTCTACTTTCTCTGCTTTAACCAAAACCTCTTCTTTCATTTTATCTTTATAGTCTTGCATGGCCTCTGAAAGTTCTGGTTTATTTAAACCCAAAATTTGAACCGCAAGTAAACCCGCATTCTTAGCATTATTAATAGCCACGGTAGCTACCGGAACGCCACCAGGCATTTGCACAATAGATAAAAGAGAATCTAAGCCTGAAAGGGTTTTTAGCTGCACTGGCACCCCAATAACTGGTAAGGTAGTAATTGCTGCTACCATGCCAGGCAAATGTGCTGCGCCACCTGCACCTGCAATAATTATTTGCAAGCCTTTACCTTTAGCCTCTTTGGCATAGGTAAACATTCTATCGGGCGTTCTATGCGCAGATACTACCGTAATTTCGAAAGGCACTTTAAATTCTTCCAAAATTTTTGCTGCTTCTTTCATCACTTCCAGATCGCTGTCTGATCCCATGATGATGCCAACTAAATTATTTGCCATAGTTATCTTATTAAAAACAAAAGCCCGAAAACGGGCTTTTAATTGTTATGCTTCAGTTCCTTCTTCCTCCTCTGGTTCTGGCTCGATGCCATCCATCAGGTTTCTGATATCTTGCAACTCTTCTTTGTTGTACTTGTTATTGTGATCTGCAATTAAATCTATCATGTATTCAAAATTCTCTTTGGCAGAATCTTCTTCCATATAAATAAATGTATATACTCCATTGGCCTCAATATCTTCATAAGCCAATCGCAACATCCTCACTAAACCGGGTTCTTTTAAATTTGATTTAAAGTCGGTGCGCAGTTCCTTGAGGAGTTTTACAATCTCTTCTGCATTAAATCCGTCTTTCTTTAACTCTAATTTGATTTTATCAATTATCTGCTTCATGTTTTTTATTTGTAGCGCAAAATTATATTTTTTATATCGAAATCACACCTAAACCATAAATTGATTGTAAAATTAGCATTCAACACGCTCATTTTTAAGCTAAAAAGGCAATTAAATGAGGTTCGAACCTATTTACCAAAGTTTAAAGCATTTTTGAACCAAATAAACTAATTTTAAAGCTGATTTTCTGTGCTAAATAGGATTTTATTGACTTTATTTAACTAATATTTACATGAGCAGCATTTACCTTGTTTGCTTAATCCTTAGTAATTTATCCTATTAACTAAACTAATTTATTGCGCTACTTAATACTAGAACGTATAAAAGACTTTTAATTATACCGATTGTTTTTGCGCCCATTCATTCATGAGCACCTTGTATTTATTTAGGAAAGTACTCTTAGAAACAAAGCCTTCGTATTTATTTTTGCTTAAAACTGGTATATAAAAAACACCTGGATTGGCATCATAAGTCTCCATTAAAACTTCTAGTGAATCGTCTATATCAATTGCAATTACGCCACCCAAAAGCAGTTCCGATACCTTTACCCTATCATAAACCTCTGGCTTAAAAATATAAGGCTTTAATTGCCCCATAGTTACCATACCCAAAAATTCGCCATTTCTTTTAACCACTGGAAAAACATTTCGCCTAGTACCAGAAACAACCTCGGTTACTTTGCGCAATGAATCGTCTCTTTTTAAAACAGGGAAATCAACCTCCATTACCGCTCTTACAGATAATTCTTTTAACACCTCTAATTCGGGACTCTTATTGAGGAAACCACCATGAGCCAATTTTTTGGTGTAAATGCTATTTGGTTCAATAAGTCTGGTAACAAAAAAACTACCTGCCGAAACAATCATTAGCGGAACAAACAAGGTGTAACCACCAGCCACTTCGGCAATCATAAAAATACCCGTGAGCGGTGCACTCAATACGCCACTTAATACGCCCGCCATACCAGTTACAATAAAATTGAGCTCGTTTAATTCTGCTAAGCCCAAAAGGTTTACAATGCGTGCAAACAACAAACCCAAGAGCGCACCAATAAATAGTGAAGGCGCAAATATACCGCCATTGCCACCAGAACTAATGGTAAACGCGGCTGCCACTGGCTTTAACAGCATAGTAGCTGCCACAAAAAACAAAAAAACGGTATTGTAACCAAAGCTACTTTGATAAGCAATGGTCTTCATATAAGCATCAAAAGTGCCTGTTAATATTTGATTAATCACAAAGTAACCTTCGCCGTATAAGAGTGGAGAAAATAAAATTAAACCACCTACTATGAGGCCTTGAAAAATAGCCACCAAAAACTTCTGGCGTTTGTTGTTAAATTTGGTTTCTATAGAATATATAACGCGAATGGTATAAACCGAAATTAATCCTGCCACAATTGCTAACATGGCATAAAATGGAATGGCATTGTTATGCCAAGGTGTAGCATTAAAAACGATGAGCTGTCCTTGGTTAAAAATACTGCTTAATACTGCGGCGGTGGCAGAGGCAATTAACAAAGGCACAAAAGCAGGAATACTTACCTTTCTTAGTAAAACCTCTAAAGCAAAAATTACTCCGCCAATGGGACAATTAAAAATGGCCGAAATACCTGCGGCGGCGCCACATGCCAATAACAAGTTGCGATCGCTATCACTTAAAAACAAACGATTAGCAAGGTTTGAACCAATGGCAGCACCCGTAATTGCAACAGGTGCCTCTACCCCTACCGACCCTCCTAAACTTACCGTAAAGGCAGAACTCACTAAGTGTGCGTAAGTATGATGAGGTTCTATTTTGCCTTTTTTAAAATTAATTTTATAGATGATACTGGCCAATCCTTTTTCAAAATCTTTTAAACCAAAAACATAGCGTATAAATACCAATGAAAGCACAATACCTACTACCGGATAAATAACATAATGGTACCTCAATTCGAGAATACTGGTGTTAACAAGCAATGATTCTATGTAATGAATGGAATATTTTAATGCAAAGGCAACAAGGCTTACAACCACTGCTACCAGTATGCTTGCAATGATTAAGAAGTTCTGATTATTAATGTATTGATTCCTTTGTTTAAAAAATTTATAAACAGGATACTTCAGCAAGAACCGAATGTATTTAATTTGCTGACTCATAGAACAAACATAATGAAAATATCTTATTGGATACGCGCTTTCCGTTTAAGAACACTATTCCTCTCTTTATCATGCATTTGGGCCGGACTCATCTGTGCTCAAATTCTAGGTAAAACAGCTATTGGCCTTTCAATCTTTACTTTTTTAACCGCATTGTTCCTTCAAATACTTTCTAATTTGGCCAACGACTACGGCGATAGCGTGCACGGAGCAGACCATGCTGGGCGTAAAGGTCCTGCTAGAACAGTACAAGCAGGATTAATTACGAGAGAACAAATGAAAAAGGCATTGGTACTATTTTCAATTTTGTCATTTGTTACCGGTTGTATGTTACTTTATTTGGCAGCACCTCATATTGGGTGGCTTGGGGTTTCCATTTTATTTGCAGTAGGCATTTTAAGTATTGTAGCAGCCATAGCTTATACCAATGGGAAAAGACCATATGGTTATGCCGGATTAGGTGATATAAGCGTGTTTATTTTCTTTGGTTGGGTGGCAGTTTTGGGAGCCCAATATTTGCAAACTACCAGCATTACGCAAGAAGCAATTTTTCTCTCAATAGCCTATGGTTGTTTATCAATTGGCGTTTTGAACCTAAATAATATGCGAGACATCATATCGGATCAAACCGCTGGCAAAAAAAGCATACCAGTAAGAATTGGCTTACCGGCTGCAAAAGTTTACCACTATGCTTTGCTTTTAACTGCGCTTGTGTGTTTTTGCTTGTTTAATTTTATCCAAGAAAAATCAATTATTTGGAATGTAGTTATTGCCATTCCAATTTTTATCAATTTGAGGTTGGTCTATTTTGCAAAAGATTATGCAAGCTTCGATCCATTGTTGAAATGGTTGTCGTTAAGCACCTTTGTTATTACCTGTTTGATCCAAATTAGTTTATGAAAAATTTGAAGTATGGCTATGTTAAAAGGAACTTGCAATTTAACTTTGAGGCGCAAACAAGTAGGGGCAAAATTACTGAGCACGCCAGCTATTTAGTTTGGGTTTGCCACCCCTCCAATAATACCGTATTTGGTTGGGGGGAGGCTTCGCCGCTAAAAGGTTTGAGTATAGATGCCACCCATGATTTTGAGGATAAGTTAGCAGCAGCCTTAACCTTTTTAAGTGAAGGCCATTTGCCTGTTGACTTGGATTTGAGCAACATGCCATCGCTCCGGTTTGCTATAGAAACAGCACAAATGGATTTGTTTAATGGTGGCAAGCAATTGTTGTTCAACAATACTTTCAGCAAAGGAATACCCATACCTATCAATGGATTGGTTTGGATGAACGAGGTTGATAAAATGTTGGATCAAGCCATAGAAAAAGCAAATGCAGGATATAACGTTATTAAGTTTAAAGTAGGTGCCAATAAGCATGAAGATGAATGCAGGATGTTGGAACAATTTAGAAACCAATGTGGTGCCAATAAAATTCAAATTAGGTTAGATGCCAATGGGGCTTATTTGGCAGATGAAGCCTTACCCAAACTCAAGGAACTTTACAAATATGAGATTCATTCTATTGAACAACCTATAGCCACAAAACAACATGAGGAGTTGGAAGAAATTTGTGGGAAAAGTTTGATAGCAATTGCCTTGGATGAGGAATTAATTGGCTTGAACCCAGAGGAAGATGGCGCAAAAATGCTGAAAAAAATAAAGGCGCAATACCTAATCATCAAACCTACACTTTTGGGAGGTTTAAGTTCATCGGCAAAATGGGTTAAAAAGGCAGAAGAAAATGGCATGGATTGGTGGGCTACTTCGGCATTAGAATCTAATGTGGGGTTAAATGCCATTGCCCAATGGACTTCGGTTCAGCGGAGCAAATTGCCTCACGGACTAGGCACAGGAGAGTTGTATAAAAATAACATTGAATCGCCTTTAGTTGCGAGCAAAGGTGAGCTACAATACATTTTAAATAAGCCCTGGAAGTTGCCAATAATAAAGTAGCTTCATCTCAAATACGGCTATTTTAGGCTGTTGCTTAAAAATACCAAAGGGTAACAAAACAAAGTTCCTATTCCGTCTGCAACCATGTCTGCAAAATCGTACGACCTATTCACAAAAACGGTTGCTTGTAGTCCTTCTATAAAAATACCGTATGCTAAACTAATGATAACGGCAATATGAACCGATTTCCATTTAATTTTTTCTGCCGATGCATTATGCTTAACCCTGCTTCCCCAAATAATTAACCAAGCTTGCACACCAAACAAAACAAAGTGAGCCACCTTATCCATTCCAAAATCGACATTAATTTTTGGCAGGGCATTTCCGTTAATTCCGCAAGCCGTTAATGAGATCATGGCCCATAAAATTGCGTAGCGGTATTTGAGGAGGAAGCTTATTATCATTTTGAGTTATTGGTGACTGGTGACTGGTTACTAGTTACTGGTTACTAGTTACTGGTTACTGGTGATTGGTTACTAGTTACTATTTACTAGTTACTATTTACTAGTTACTAGTTACTGGTGATTGGTGATTAGATATGATTGATTTTACCAGAGACTAACCACAAAAGACCAATTACAAAAGACTAAAGTCCAATAGCGGCTATGCCGGGGAGTGTTTTGCCTTCGAAGTATTCTAACAAAGCGCCACCACCAGTGCTGATATAACTTACTTGATCTTCGAAACCAAATTGCGCAACGGCTGCGGCGCTATCTCCGCCGCCAATGAGGCTGAAAGCGCCATTTTTTGTAGCTTCTGCAACCGCAACAGCAGCTGTTTTGGTACCATTTTCAAAATGAGTCATTTCAAAAACACCCATTGGTCCGTTCCACAAAATTGTTTTAGAAGCCTTAATTACCTCTGCAAAATGTGCTGCAGCTTTTGGCCCAATGTCTAAGCCCATCCAACCCTTTTCAATTAACTGATTGTTGCATGGTTTGTAATTTGCCTCATTAGAAAAAGCATCGGCAACTATAGAGTCTTCTGGCAATAATAATTTAACACCTTTGTCCTCTGCTTTTTTAATTAATTCCAAACATAAATCTAAGCGATCGTCTTCGCAGAGGCTTGAACCAATTTCAAATCCTTGGGCCTTTAAGAAAGTGTAGGCCATACCGCCACCAATAATTAAATTATCAACTTTATCAATGAGGTTTTCTAATATCAACAACTTATCTGAAACCTTAGCGCCACCAGTGATGGCCGTAAAAGGTCTGTCGGCATGTTTGATTACTTTATCTGCATTGGCAATTTCTCTTGCCATCACATAACCAAAACATTTTGCATTGGGAAAGAACTTAGCAATTATGGCAGTTGAGGCATGTGCACGGTGGGCAGTACCAAAAGCGTCGTTTACATAAACATCGCCCAATTTGGCTAATTTTTCTGCAAAAGCCTCATCCCCTTTTTCTTCCTCTTTGTAATAACGCAAATTTTCTAGCAAAAGAACCTCACCAGACTTCAGTTCAGCAGCCATTTTTGTAGCATCGGCACCTATACAATCTGGAGCAAACTTAACTTCAACACCTAATAACTCCGATACTTTAGCGAGGGTGTTTTTGAGTGTATGTTTTTCAAAATCAACCGTACCATCGTCTTTTAATTTTTTAAGCGGGCGCCCAAGGTGACTCATTAAAATGCAGGCACCACCATCGTTCAATATTTTTTTCAAAGTTGGAATGGTAGCTCTAATTCGGGCATCGTCTGTAATTTGAAGTGTTTTTTTATCTAAAGGCACATTAAAATCTACGCGAACTAGGGCTTTTTTGCCAGCAAAATTGATGTTATCAACGGTATTCATATTTATAAAATTTGAGGCGAAAATAGCCTTTTTCAATCAAAGGCTCAACAATTATATCGAAGCAATTTTGGTTCGAACCGATTTATTTAAAAAGTACATAAAACAAATAAAACCTACTAACCAGATATTTGTAAGCCCTTATAAAACCTTAACTACAAGATACAACAAAAAATTTAACGGACAAAGCATGGTAAGCACAACTTATGCATGTGGTTAGATGTATAGTGAAGTATTAAATTTAAAGTTAAAGCCTATTGATATGGGAAGAAATTTACTGTTTGTAAAAGACGCAAAGGGAGGCTTGTTTTTTTAACTTTTTTAATTAGATTTGATAAAGTAAGCATACAAATTTATCAATAAAAGTTTTTGAATAATTAAACAAAATGAATAACGCTGCCCCCAAAATGGTTAATGATTTTAACAAAATCACTGTAGGCCATGCCACTTCGCGCAAGGTAAATATACCCGAAACTCCCTTCCTTTTAAATCAAAAAATGAGTCACACGCGAAACTCCAGTTTCGCATGTCCCCAAATACAAGTAACACCCGAAACTGGGTTTCGGGAAGCGAATTGTTATGCCTCATGCTAAAGACCACTCCGAAAAAAAAAACAGAAAATGACAACCAACTTTGAAAATAATTCCTTAATTTCGACACGTTAAATTTAACTCATATGGATAGCAACAAAAAAAATGGTCTTGCCAACTTGACGAAGAAGGCAACAGCAATTTTCGGAGCAGCATTTGCCGCCTTGACAGGTGTTCAAACAACCGCTTCAATTCCTGCTCAAGTTGACAATCTTGACAGCAAAACAATTCAAGTTAGAGAAATCAGCAAGGTTAAACCAATGCCTGTTCTTAAACTAAACCCGAACAACCCTGAGAATAGCCAATTTGTTGCTCAACACCGTTCTCATTCTTCTCACAGTAGTCACAGTTCACATAGTTCCCACTATTCTCATAGGTCAGGAGCAATGTTCGCATAAATCATTCTGTTATGCCATTTCAGAATGAAATCAAAGACAATGAAATAATTGTTTTTGCAGACACCTCTTTGTATTCAAAGGACAGCATTTTTAAATGTCTTTATTGGTATGGTGACAAATTCCATACTAATGTTTCATTTGCGGACAGTAATACTTACAGAGTTTCTGTAAAACCAGTTTCAACAAATCATCTTTCACAACAAGAACAGGAAAACCTATTGTTGAAACTTGAAAGAGACTTGGTTGATTTCAACTTGCGTGACATTGTTACAAAAGAAACGCAAAATGTGAGAGACTTGCTAATTGCAAAAGCATTTTCAAACGGAGAATTTGACGAGTTGCCACCAGGTGATGTTTCAGACCCTGTAGGTTTTAATGTAAATCAGTTAAAGAATGATTGATGCTAAACCAGACAGGAAATCAAGAAAATTCAGAGATATTGAACAATTCGATTTAAAAGAAAAAAGTCAATATTATTTACTGCCTTTCCGTTTCCAAAGAATTACTGATGAAAAAGAAATTATTGTCAACGAAGTTGGTGACTATCTTTTATTGCCCAATGGAACATTTGAAAAAATTGTCAAAAGGCAAATAGATAAAGAAAATGATAGCGAACTTTATGGAGATTTAATTGCAAACTTCTTTATTTCAGAAGAACCAATTCCTCCCCTTATTGATGTTCTTGCAACACGCTATCGAACAAAAAAACTATTTCTAAACTACTTTACAGGCTTACATATTTTCGTTATCTCATTAAGGTGCGAACATACTTGTCATTATTGTCAAGTATCACGAGTAACGCAAAATAAAGACTTATATGACATGTCAATTGCAAATATTGACAAGGGAATAGATATTATGTTCAAATCACCAAATCCCCATGTAACTATGGAGTTTCAAGGTGGTGAAGCGTTATTAGCTTTTGACAATATAAAATATGCTGTTGAAAAAGCAGAACGTATTGCACATGAAGTTGGTAAAGGTTTAACAAAGGTTATTTGTACCAACTTAGCATTAATAACCGAAGAAATATTAGAGTATTGCAAGGAACATGAAATTCTCATTTCAACTTCTTTGGATGGACCTCAATATGTTCATGATAAGAATAGACATAAACCTCATGCAAGCAGTTATGAGTTGGCAATTAAAGGAATTGAATTATCAAGAAAAGTTTTAGGCCATGACCGAGTTTCTGCACTCATGACTACTACAAAATTATCATTAGACTATCCAACTGAAATTGTCGAAGAGTATTTCAACTTGGGTTTTCAAGGAATATTTTTAAGAAATATCAGTCCTTATGGCTTCGCCCTAAGAACCGATAAGTCGAAATATGAAACCGATAAGTTCTTGACCTTTTACAAAAAAGCACTTGATAGAATTTTAGAATATAATTTCAGCGGTCACTATTTTACAGAAGACCTAGCCAAAATATTTTTGACAAAAATCTTAACCCCTTTTAATGTCGGCTTTGTAGACCTTCAATCTCCGGCAGGTTTAATAAATGGTGTTATTGTTTTCAATTATGATGGCGGAGTATATGCCACGGATGAAAGTAGAATGTTAGCAGAACAGAAGGATTTTACATTTAAACTTGGAACATTAGACGATAATTACAACGACTTATTTTTTGGAAAAAAAGCACAAGAGATTGCCCAACTTTGGGCTAATGAAGCTTTGACAGGTTGTTCAGAGTGTGCATTTCAACAATATTGCGGAGCAGACCCAGTCCACAATCATGCAACACAAGGTGATATGTATGGTTACCGACCAAATAGCGATTTCTGCCAAAAGAATATGGAAATTATTAGATACTTAATTGAGCTAATGGAAAGCGACAATAGAATTAAGAAAATATTTGAAAGCTGGGCAAAAACAGCAACCCATTAATAAAAAGAATATGCTGCTTAGAACTAAAGGGAAACCTATAAATATAGAAAATCACCTAGTAGGAAAGGTTACAAGAAACCCCGACCAACTTGATGAAAATTCATTTTTACTTATTGACAACTCAATTTCTGATTTGCCAAGTAAGAACTTTATGGGTGTTCTAAGCCGACAAGATGAATATGAAGTAAAGAACGGAGAAAATGTTGTTTTCAAAATTCCAACACTAGACCATTTAACAGATGGAGATATAGTTTCGGTTGGAAATGATGGAAATATAAATACTCTTTACAGAGTAAACTCATTTCATAATACTTTATTAGCGACAGAAAGATGTAATAGTAATTGCCTCATGTGTTCACAGCCACCTAGAGACAAAAATGACATTCCTATTCATTATCAAATTCACAAAAAGCTAATTCCTTTAATACCTAAAGACTGTTTTGAGTTAGGCATTTCAGGTGGAGAACCCACATTAATGGGCAACCTCTTTTTTGATTTACTCTCTCAAATAAAAACTGAATTACCCGACACAGAAATACACCTTTTGACAAATGGTCGTTCATTCGCTTGGAACCACATGGCTGAAAGACTTGGCGAATTAGATTACAGACGCTTAATGTTAGGTATTCCTGTTTACGCAGACTATTATCAAGTTCACGACTACATTGTTCAAGCTGAGAATGCTTTCTATCAGACAATTTTAGGTTTACACAACCTCGCAAGATATAATCAAAGACTTGAAGTTAGAGTTGTTTTACATAAACAATCAATCCCACGTTTGACAAGACTTGCGAAATACATTTACAAGAATTTACCTTTCGTAGAACACGTTACTTTTATGGGACTTGAATATGTTGGTTACACTCCACACAACATTGACAAATTATGGATAGACCCATACGACTATCAAGAAGAATTAGGAGAAGCTGTTGAATTTCTTGCAGGACAAGGTATGCATGTTTCAATTTACAATACTCCACTTTGTGTATTGCCCGAAAGACTTTGGAAATTCGCAAGAAAATCAATTTCGGACTGGAAAAACGACTACTTGCCCGAATGTTCAAGTTGCACAAAACTTGACGACTGCGGTGGACTTTTTACATGGAACTTAAAAAAACACAGTGAACATATTCGACCGTTTACTGCATGACGAAAGAAGCACGAAGGCATAACAGCGGTTTTGCAAAAAAGCGGGTTCAGTGGTTAATTGAACATTCTACCTCGCATCAACTTTTGTGGTATATTGACAGTTTAGTGCTCCGAAATCCGCTTCTTCGCAAAGCCGCAAAACGTTATGTGCCATTTTAAGACACAACCTCCGAATATTCATTAAGTAGTTTCATAACAGCGTTAAGTTTATCATAACCAACTTCCTTTATAACTTTATGACGAAATTCGTCAAGTTTGGTAAATTCGTTTCCTTGTGAATAAAGGTGAAAATTTATTGGATAATAACCTTCATCATCACAATCATTTTCGTCAAGATAACCACCAAATATTTCACATAGGTATCTTGCAATTTCTACTGAATTACCCCACATACCAAGCGAAGTCCAAACACCAGATATACCATTGTCTCGTTCACAAGAGTTTGTAAATGAAACTGCAAGTTGTCTTTGGTCTGCACCATCTTTGAATGTTACATACATAAAATCAGGCATTGTTGCTCTAACTTCAACTTCTGTATATTTGTCAGAAATTGCTTTTTCGATTTGTTCAATCGTTGTTCCTTTTCTAAGGATTGCTTTGGTATCTACTCCCATTTTGTTATTTGTTTATATTGTTAAATTAAAATTCTACTCTAAAAAAACGGCACATAACAGCTAGAGTTTCGTGGTGGCCGCAGGCCAAGCCATGAAACTCCGGTTGAGCGAAACCGGTTATGCGTGCTAAAATAAGTGTTATGGGTTTTTCGTGACGGGGTTTTATGGGTTGATAGGCA